>JAEUKL010000268.1 GCA_016793005.1 Rhodospirillaceae bacterium
ATGAGATCAATGTACGCTTCGTCCACCAGCACCATGGCGCGGCTGGAGGCGACGTTGATGAAACTGCGCAACTCTTTTGCCGACACCATCGTCGCCGTGGGATTGTTGGGGTTGCACACGTATACCAGACCTGTGCGATTGGTGATGCGCGCTTCCATCGCGCTCAAATCGTGTTTCATGTCTTTGTCGAGGTCGACCCACACCACCTCGCCGCCGGTCTTCTGCACATAGTCCGGTGCCTGCTCGAACGTCGGGCGCGCCGCCACCATTTCCTGACCGTGCGAGCCGTACAGCAAAGCCGTGATGCGCAAGACTTCCGCCGACCCTTCCGTGATCAGCACATTCTCGGGCGCAACACCTTCACGCTCGGCAATTAACTTCGCCAGTTGCCCCATCTCGGTTGTCGGATATTTCCATCCTTCACCCAAAGCCGCCGTCATGGCTTGCTTCGCGCTCTCAGAAGGCCCGTAGGGATTCTCATTGGCGCTGAGGCGCAGAAGCCCGCCAGCGCTGCTGCTGCTTGATGGGGCCTGCTGCGCGAACGCAGGTTGTGCGGCAACCTGTGCAAGGGCACTGGCGGCAACAGCCGTGCTGGCGGTGCGGAACATATCGCGGCGGCTAAAGGCAAATGTCATGGCGGGCTCCTGTATGGCCGGTGCTGATATGGCCAGTCCTGATGGGATGACGCAGGATGCCAAAGCCCGGCAGCGCCGACAACGCATGAGCGCTGAAATATTATTCCAGCCGGCGCTTTACGGGCGCGCAATCACCGGCAATCTCACGAACCCTATAGCCTGATCAGGGCAAACAAAGGCCTCAACAACGGGCGGGTTTAGCCCAATAATGCACCAGACGGCTTCAGGGTCATGGGCCATATCGCGGTCATAGGCCGAGGGTTCGGGCGGGCCCTCGGGGTGCGAATGGTAATGCCCGACAATGCGCAGATCGCCGCCGCGTGTTTCACGCAACAGACGGAATTGCTCCTGCGGGTCGATTTCAAAACGGCGCTGGGGCGTTGTTGCGATGTTACGCACCGCGCACGCTTCAAGCACGGTCACAAGTTCATCACCAATCCCAATCAAAAGCCCGCAGCATTCCAGCGCCGGCGTGCGTTGGGCATGCCCGATCATCGCATCGCGCACGGCATCGGGCAGAATCAACTGGCTGGGCGCAGCCATGGCCCTAGGGATTCGCAGCCGCTGCTGGGGCCGAGGTGTAAATGGTACTGATGAGCTTGCCCGTTTTAAGATCTATGATGCCGAGCCGGTCGGGCAGCGCACCGCCGGTCATGAGCACAGCCACATGGCCGTCATTCACGGTCAGCATTTGCTTGAACTCAGTACCGACGGGCTGGGCCAAATCGGTTTCACCGGGGCTCAGGGCTGCTGTTGTTGTTGGCCGCGCTGAACCGGCTGCAACTGCTTGCGGCGCGTCCATGTTTTTACCCAGCCGCGCCACCCCATACACCACCAGGCCCAGCGCCAGAACAATGGCGACGCCAAGCCCTATCACCAGAATTTTCAAGAACTTCTGAGTCTTCATCGAACCAATCCCAAAATTTAAGTGATCAATAAATTTAAGTGCTCAATCAACAGCATCACGTTATGGTCGGCGTCACCCAGAACCGCGACCTAAAAAACCATACCATGCCAGCGCAATGACTGCTGCAATTTCCGCCTCCGATCAACGCCGTTTTGAAGTCGACCCCGACGCCGCGGGCGAGCGCCTGGACCGCTGGCTGGCCTCACAAAATGAGGACGTGTCGCGCTCACGCATCCAGCAGTTGATTGCGCAAGGTCATGTCCGGTTGGATGGCGAGGTTGTCCCCGCTTCAACCGCCGTCAGGTCAGGCCAGGTGGTTACGCTGACGATCCCGCCGCCGGCGGCCGTAACACTGGCCGCGCAGAAAATTCCGCTCGATATCGTGTTCGAGGACAAGCATCTGATTGTCGTGAACAAACCTGCCGGGTTGGTGGTGCATCCCGCCGCCGGCAACCCCGACAACACGCTCGTCAATGCGCTGCTGGCGCACTGCGGTGACACGTTGCTGGGGATCGGCGGTGAACTGCGCCCCGGTATCGTGCACCGGCTGGACAAAGACACCAGCGGGTTATTGGTGGCGGCAAAATCGGGCGAAGCGCACGCGCATTTGGCCGAGCAGTTTGCTGTTCACAGCATTGCACGCGCCTACGATGCCGTGGTGTGGGGCAGCCTACGCCCCAGCAAAGGCATCGTTAAAGGCCAGATCGGGCGCAGCACGACCGACCGCAAAAAGATGGCCGTGAAAACATCCGGCGGGAAATACGCTGAAACTCACTATGCTTTGGTTGAGAATTTTGGTGCTGTGGCGGCGTGGGTTGAATGCGTTTTGAAAACCGGGCGTACACACCAAATCCGGGTCCACATGGCCTCGCTGGGCCATCCGTTGATCGGAGACGCAACCTACAGCTCGGTGCGCAGCAAGTTCATCAAAGAGTTAGACGATGATGCCGCTAGCGTGGTGCGAAATTTTCCGCGCCAGGCTCTGCATGCGCGGCTCCTAGGGTTTATACACCCTATCAGCGGGAAGAAGCTGAAGTTCGAGCAGAAGCCGCCGGAAGATTTTCAAAGCCTAGCCAAAGCGCTGCGCAGCGCTACGCAAAAGCCCGCACAAAAAGTGACGCGCAAAAAGAAAGCCTAGTCCTCGATGTCCGCCGCCATGGCCGCAATCGCGTTCGTGGATCCAGCCGCTTTGATCTTCTGCTCGGGCTCGTAGACCGATTCCACATCCGGTCCCCACTTCTGCACCAGTTCTTTCTGCTGATCGCGCAAAGCCGTAATGCGCCGTCCCGCCGTCATGGCCATGAACGAGCCCACCACCGCCGGCATGGTGGAATAAAGCGCCCAGCCGAACCCGGCCGCGCCATAAATCACCAGCCAGGCCCATAAGCTCGTGATGATCGCAATCGCACCGTCAACTGTGTGACTCTTGGTCCAAAGATCGGTGAGGAACGGCGCAGCCCCCGCCATGTTCAGCGCACCGATGGTCGCACCTGCGTACCAGCCCTTACCGCGTTCAACCAGCAGAGCAACACCTGTCGGAATCAACGCCACCGACAGCACAACGATAGTCGGAATAATCGCGAACGAAATGCCCGCAGCCAACAGCACGTACAAAAATGCGTTGCTGCGCGCCTTGCCCGCCGGAGCCGCCATAGGTCTGACTGGTACTTTTGCCATGCCCTGCCCCTAAAAAACCTTCGAGACGAGGAAAATAGTGTACGTGATCAAGCATATCACGATGGCACCGATGGCACCCGACTGACGCCCCGACTTAATGGCCGACTCTTGCTGGTCCGCCTGGCCGTGCTCCAGATCAAACGCCTGCTTTTCAGCCGCCGCATACTCGGCCTTCGCCCACGCAAAGCCTTCGGCGTCGCGTTGGCGTTCTTCAGGGTTATCGAGGTAGTTATAAATTTCCGCCAAGTTGCCTTTGCGGATCAGCTTGGGCATTTCACGCTCGATCTCTTTACGCTTCGGGCGGCTTTGGTAGGCATTGATGACCGGCCCCATCAGCCCGCCGACCCAACTGGCTAGGCTGTATAATGTCTCTGGGCCCAAGCGCCACTGCACGATGGCAAGCACGCTGAGCATGCCAATCGTCGCACGGTCGGGGCGCGGGTCGTTCATGGCGTCGATCTGGGTCGACACACCTTTGGCATAGCGCGCACGCATGAAGGCCGCGATATGGCGGTCCACCGGCCACATCTTGATGTTGGCCGCCTTCGACGCGGTTTCCAGGGCCGGCAGCACGGCCTTTACTTCCATCACGTACTGATCCGCGATCAGCGGGCTTAGGCACGGCATCCATTCGTTCAGTTCATAAACGCAACGCTCGATCCCAGCACCCGAGTTCGGGTCTTTCAGGTAGTTGCGCAAATCCTTGAACACCGTTTCCCACTGCATGTTGTCGGCGTTGAACATGGTCTGCGCCGCAACCCAATGCCGCCACAGTTCACGGTTGATGAAGTCAACGAACGGCTGAAGTTTTTGTTTGCCAAGCGTTGCAACGGCCAGCGCACCGCCTAAGCCTTCCAACGCCACGCGGAAATCGCGGATACGCACAGGCGCACGCGGATCCAGCACCATCAGCACGCGGCAGATGGTGATATCTTCATGGTCCTTCCCAGCCCCTGGCATGGCGCGCGAGTTCTTAATCGCCGCAGCAACTGCATCAGCCAGTTCAGCCACTTCCAGCCCGCGCCGGATCCAGATCTCCAGGGTGCCGTCCGCAATGATCGCGCCAGCCTTGTCCCAGTTCTGGAACATCGCGTAGGCCAAGGGGCGAATGGAGTGAAACTCCTGATCCGCGAACTTGAACGCGCGCTGGGCCTGGCTTTCCGAGCGCGCCTGCACGGGCGTCAGGCGTTTGCCGGCCAGCCACAGTTCGATGTTCTCAGGCTTCCAGCGCTGCTGAATGTCGTCGGTCAAAAGGCCGCGGAAGCATTCAATCAGCGACACCGGCATACGCTCGTCGCCGACAAGCGTACTGTACGAGCCATCCTTGATTTTGCGGCGGATAATTTCGCTGTCGGGCACACCGTTCAATGTGTTGCGGCCAATGGCCAGCATCAGCAGTGTGGCCCCCAGCGCGTACATGTCGTCCGCATAGGTTCCCGAGCCACGAGCCGTGGCGATGCACATGCCTGACTCGATTGTCTCCAGCACCGCCGGCTGATCGCATGCAGGCACCGACGTCACGCAATCGCCAAGGACGATGTTGGTTTGCGCTTCGTCCATGTAATAAAGATTGTCGGGCCGGATCGCGCGGTGCGTGATCCCTTTCTGGCCTAACTCGGCCAACGCTTCGGCCAATGGCTTGATCACCGTTTTCGGGAACATGTGGTCGGGAATGCGCTTGGCAGAACCCGCCATCGAGTCCATGAGCCGCCCACCCATGGGGCGATGGTAAATCACGATCACGCACTTGCGCTCGATCGGCGGCCATTCGGCGATGCCCCAATCGACCATGTGAAGCATGTGAGCCATCTCGTGGCCCTTCAGCGTGCGCATCACACTGACGCGCGGCAGCATTTCGGGTTTGCACACCAATGCGTAAAGTGGGCGGCCTTCTTGCTTACGGTCGCTGACCTCGAACGCTTGTGCGTTGGGCATATCCAGCGACGGCAGTGCTTTGTCGCAATAGATCGTGAAACGATCACGGACAATGATGAAGGACCCCGGCGTAGCGCGGGGTGGCGGAGCATTGTTGTTCGTTTTGGGAGGAGCCGCTTGCGGCGCGGCGGGAGGAGTCGCGTCTGCAGCGCCATTGGCGCGCACAGGTGCCTCTCTCACTTCTGGAGCCGCTTCAGCCATGGGATTCTTGCCCTACTCATGACCCGCCATTCTGCTGGTCAGCACTCATTGTAAGTCACAAAGCAGGCGAATTCAACGCACTATGAAGGGCATTAACCTTTGTACAAAACGGGGTTTTGAGCCGTTTTTACAAAGGTTAATTAGCGTCTGCTTAGTCGGAGAACGGATCTTTCACCATGATCGTGTCCAGGCGTTCCGGGCTGGTGGAGCACAGAGCCACCGGGCACTCGATCAATTCCTCGATCCGGCGGACGTATTTGATGGCTTCGGCGGGCAGTTGGGCCCAGCTGCGAGCCCCACGCGTGCTTTGCTGCCAGCCCGGCATGGTTTCGTAAATGGGCGTGACGGCAGCCTGGTCGGCCATACCTGATGGGAAATAGTCGAGTTTTTTGCCCCGCAGGTCATAACCGACACACACTTTGATCTCGGCCAGGGTGTCCAGCACATCCATCTTAGTCAACGCAATGCCGGTGATGCCGCCCACCTTGATGGCCTGACGCACCATGACAGCATCGAACCAGCCGCAGCGGCGTTTACGGCCTGTGACGGTGCCGAACTCGAAGCCGCGCTCACCCAGCAGTTGGCCGACAGCATCAGTGAGCTCGGTCGGGAACGGACCGGACCCCACGCGCGTGGTGTAAGCCTTGGTGATGCCGAGCACATACCCAACCGCCGAAGGCCCCAGTCCCGAACCGACCGCCGCCATACCTGACGACGTGTTGGACGATGTGACGTACGGATAGGTGCCGTGATCCACATCCAGCATAGCCCCTTGCGCGCCTTCGAACAAAATGCGCCGGCCATTTTTGCGGGCATCGTCCAAGAGCTGCCACACCGGGGCCGCGAACGGCAGAATTTTCGGCGCCAGGTCTTTCAACTCGGCAATCAGTTCGGCAGCGTTCGCTTCCGGCAAACCAAGCCCGCGCAACAATGCATTGTGATGCGCCAGCAAACGTTCCACCTTGAAGGCGATGGTTTGCTCATCGGCCAAGTCACAAATACGAATGGCGCGGCGCGCCACTTTGTCTTCGTAGGCCGGGCCAATGCCGCGGCCCGTGGTGCCGATTTTCGAGGCTCCGGCTGCGGCTTCGCGTCCTTGGTCAAGCGTTGAGTGCAGCGGCAGAATGAGTGCTGCCGTATCGGCAACTTTCAACGTGTCCGGCGTGATGTTCACGCCCTGCTCACGGATCTTTTCAATTTCGCGCAGCAGTGCACGCGCATCAACCACGACGCCGTTGCCGATGATCGACAACTTGCCGCGCACGACGCCTGACGGCAGCAGGCTGAGTTTGTACGTCTGGTTGCCGATGACGAGCGTATGGCCGGCGTTGTGGCCGCCCTGGAAACGCACCACCACATCGGCGCGTTCCGAAAGCCAGTCAACGATCTTGCCTTTACCTTCGTCGCCCCACTGAGAGCCGACAACCGCAACGTTGGCCATGATGACCCCTTTTTATCTGTCCGTTCTTATTGCCCGCTTACACAGCCGCGGGGGTGTTCGATTTCAAAATATGCGTGCAGCCCAGGCGGCGCGCTTCAGCAGCTTCGTCGCCGGTTGCATCTAAGCCCGCGAGTACCGTCCAGCCCTGATCCTGCCACGCCACCACTACGTTGCGCGCCGTGCCGTAGGGCACATACAAACGCTGACGGCGCTTTGCCACCGGCACAACCGGCAGCAGCGCATCAATCAGCAGCGTAACACCCGTGGCTTTTTCGCCCGACGGCAAACGATAGCGCCCACCGCGCCCGATCTCGCGCTGAGATGTGGCCGCAAACACCGAGAACGTAATGCCGGTGTGATACTCGAACCCACGGTTTTCAACCGCATCCACCGTGATCGCCACATCGGGGATCGCCACACGCAGCGCACGCGCCACATGATACAGCGTCGCCCATTCGGCTTGCGCGGCCTGAGGCAATTTGATTGTAGCAACAGCAGCCAATGCACGATCCAACGAGCCCGAAGCATCAATCAGCTTGGTCAGCGTCTCCGCGACCTTACCGCCATGCGCTTTAATTTCCGCGACGTCTTTGTGGTCCAGCGCAGCACGCACTTTGGACAACGCATCGGCACCAAGCCCGCTGTTTTCCAAAATCGCGGGAACAAGTGTGGGCAAAGACAAATCAATCGACAGGCCCGTGACGCCCAAGGTCTTCAGCGCTTCAACAATCACGATAATCACTTCGGCATCAGCGGCACCGTTATCGCCACCGATCAATTCAATACCCGCTTGGGTGAACTGACGCTCTGGCTCGAGCTGGCTGCCCTTCACGCGTAGCACGGGGCCGGCGTACATCAGGCGCAAGGGGCGCGGCGCGGTGCCGAGGCGCGTGGCGGCAATGCGCGCCACTTGGGTGGTGATGTCGTTGCGAACGCCGAGCGTTTTATGCGAGGCCGGATCGAGCATGCGGAAGATACGCTCACCCATGCCAGCGCCAACACCGGACAACAGCGTGTCTTCAAACTCGATCAGAGGGGGTTTGACGAGATCGTAGCCATTGAGCGTAAAGGTGCGCGTCAGCTTCTCCACAACCTCGTTTTCAAACGCGGCATCGGGAGGCAGCACATCGCGCAGCCCTTCGGGGAGAAGGGTTTTGGTCGAACTTTCGCTCATGTAGGACAAGGCCCAAACTCACCGGACCCAGGTGGGGACGGTTAGCGGCGTGGTTATACGCGGGGTAGCCGCCCCCAACAAGACCGTAAAGCGCTGGAAAACCAAAGGTTTAGGATCAAAATGCGAGGGCCTGACACTGCTGAACGTGAGCCAACGCCTGGACTTTGGCCAGAACGCCTTCCGAAACCGGCTGATCGAGGCTGAGGAGCGCAATTGCATCGCCTCCGCCTGCCGGGCGGCCCAGGTGGAACGAGGCGATGTTCACCCCCGCCTGCCCCAGCGTCGTGCCCAAAGCCCCGATGAATCCCGGCTTGTCGTCATTGATGACGTAGAGCATATGCGGGTTCACCTCGGCTTCGATATGCACGCCGTTCACATCGACTAATCTTGGCTGACTGCCGCCGAACATGGTGCCAGACACCGAGCGTGACTGGCGTTCGGTGGTGACGGTCAGCTTCACAAGGGTCTGGTACAGGTCGTGCTCGCCTTTCTTGATTTCGGTGATTTCGATGCCGTGTTCGCGCGCAATGCTGGGCGCATTGACCATGTTCACACTGTCCATCAGGGGCCCCAACAGGCCCGCGATGGCAATCGCCGTCAAAGGCCGCGTGTTCAGTTCAGCCACATGGCCTGCATATTCCAGCGTCACACTCTTGATGCCCGACTTCGTGATCTGGCCCGCGAAGCTACCCAATTGCTCGACCAGTTTCATGTAGGGTTTCAGTTTCGGCGCATCTTCCGCCGACACCGACGGCATGTTGAGCGCGTTGGACACGGCACCGGTGAGCAGGAAATCCGCCATCTGTTCGGCGACTTGGAGTGCGACGTTCTCCTGCGCTTCGTTGGTGGATGCGCCCAAGTGCGGCGTGCAGACCACGTTCTCGTTGCCAAACAGCGCATGCGTTTTTGCTGGCTCTTCCTCGAACACGTCCAGCGCCGCGCCGGCCACATGACCACTATCCAGCGCAGCTTTCAGGTCCACTTCGTTCACCAGCCCGCCGCGCGCGCAGTTGATGATACGCACGCCCTTTTTCATCTTCGCAATCGCCGCCGCATTGATGATGTTTTTGGTCTTCTCGGTCAGCGGTGTGTGCAGCGTGATGAAATCGGCGCGCGCAAAAATCGTATCAAGTTCGGCCTTTTCGACACCTAAATCGCGGGCGCGGTCGGGTGACAGAAATGGATCGAAGGCCAGCACCTTCATTTTCAGCCCAAGTGCCCGGTCTGCGACGATGGAACCGATGTTGCCGCAGCCGATGACGCCGAGTGTTTTGCCAAACATCTCAACGCCCATGTACTTGGATTTTTCCCACTTGCCCGCGTGTGTAGACGCATTCGCAGATGGGATTTGGCGCGCCAGCGCCATCATCATGGACAGCGCATGTTCGGCGGTGGTGATCGCGTTCCCAAAGGGCGTGTTCATCACCACGATGCCGCGTGATGTGGCCGCATCCACATCGACGTTATCGACGCCAATGCCCGCGCGCCCAACCACTTTCAGCTTTGCGGCGACCGCCATCACATCGGCGGTGACTTTGGTCGAAGAACGCACGGCTAGGCCATCGTACTCGCCGATGATGGCTTTCAATTCCTCGGGTTTAAGGCCCGTCTTGACGTCGACATCGAGCCCCCGTGTTTTGAAAATCTCAACTGCTGCTGCACTTAACTTGTCGCTAATCAGAACCTTCGGCTTCGCCATCACTCCCCCTCGGATTATCAGGCGTTACAGTGCTCTATCGCTATTGTGCTCTATCAGTCGATACGCGTTAGGCTAGGCCCTCACTCAAGTCAGTTATAGGAAAATTCAAACGGCGAAACAGAATTAGCTCGGCTTCACTTCCGCATGGGCCCACTCAAGCCAGGGCAGCAACGCTTCAATGTCGGAGCTATCGACGGTCGCACCACCCCAGATGCGCAAGCCCGGCGGCGCATCGCGGTAGGATGCGATGTCCAAGGCCACACCTTCGGCTTCCAGCAAGCTCGCGACTTTCTTGGCCACTTCAGCCTGCTTGTCGGCGGGCAAACCGGTGAACCAGTCAGCGGTGATCTTCAGACAGATCGAAGTGCAAGACCGAATCTTTGCGTCTTCGGCCAGGAAGCCGATCCAATTCTTCTGCGCCACCCAATCGGCGATGGTTTTGAGGTTTTTTTCCGAACGCTGAATGAGGCCCTTCAAGCCGCCGACGCTTTCGGCCCAATTCAAGCCATCGACCGCGTCTTCCACGCACAGCATGGAGACGGTGTTGATGGTGTCGCCTTCGAAAATACCGTTCTCAAGCTTGCCGCCTTTGGTGAGGCGGAAGATTTTCGGCATGGGCCACGGCGGCGTGTAGCTTTCCAGGCGTTCGATGGCGCGCGGGCTGATAATCAGCATGCCATGCTGCGCTTCACCGCCCAGCACCTTCTGCCACGAATACGTCACCACATCGAGCTTCGACCACGGCATATCCATGGCGAACACGGCGGACGTCGCATCGCAAATCGTGAGGCCTTTGCGATCATCTTTAATCCAATCGCCGTTGGGCACACGCACGCCCGATGTCGTGCCGTTCCAGGTGAAAACGACGTCGTGATCGAAGTTCACCTGAGACAGATCCGGTAACTTGCCGTAATCGGACTTGATGACGCGCGTGTCTTTCAGCTTCAACTGCTTCACCACGTCGGTGACCCAGCCTTCACCGAAACTTTCCCACGCCAGCATGTCGACAGGGCGCGCACCCAAAGTGTGCCACAGCATCATCTCGACCGCGCCCGTATCGGATGCCGGAACAATCGCGATCTTGTAGTCCGCCGGAACGCCCAGAATGGCACGCGTTTTGTCGATCACTTGCTTGATGCGCGCCTTGGCCGGCTTCGCGCGGTGCGAACGGCCCACCAGCGCATTCTTCAACGCGTCTAACGTCCACCCTGGACGCTTCGCGCAAGGACCAGACGAAAACTGAGCGCGCGCCGGACGAACCGACGGTTTGGGCGTAGCGGACATGGAGAGGTTTTCCTTTAAGGCGGGACGGTTACAGGCGGCAACACCATATACATTTTAGCTTCAAGCGGGCGGGAGTTTAGAAAGTGCGCCCCCGCCCCGTCAATGCGCCTCGTGCCTCTTACTGCTCACGAACAGTGTGAGAATGATTCAATGGCCCGTGACCGGCACCAAGCCCAGGCGCTGTGCGTAAGGCTTCGCGCACGTAAGCGCGCGCCCGCACAACCGCATCACGCAGCGATAACTTTTGCGCCAACCCAGCCGCGATGGATGATGCCAGAGTACAGCCCGTACCGTGAGTCGAGGTGGTTTCGATGCGCGTGTCTTCAAAGGTCACAACATCATCCGGCGTGATCAGCATATCGACAAGGTGATGCCCTTCCAGGTGCCCCCCCTTCAGCAACACAGCCTTCGCCCCCAAGGCCCGCAGCGGCGCAACGGATGCGTGCATATCGCCGATGGTTTTGATCTCGCGCCCAATCAGCACTTCGGCTTCGGGCAAATTGGGCGTGACCACTGCCGCGCCCTTTACGACACGTGCGATCAGAGCGGAGGCCGCATCATCGGCTAAGAGAGGGTGCCCGCCTTTGGCACGCATGACGGGGTCGACCACACGCGGAATTGCACGGGCATGCTTGTCCAGCGTATCGGCCACGGCGTTGATCATCGGCACGGTCGCGAGCATGCCGGTTTTAATCACGTCCGCGCCGATATCAGACAACACCACTTCGATCTGTTGCTGCACAATGTTGGTGGGCACTTCGTGAATATTGAACACGCCCTTGGTGTTCTGCACCGTGATGGCGGTAATGGCCGTAGCTGCAAAGGCGTTCAAGCATGTGACAGCTTTGGTGTCGGCCTGAATGCCGGCACCGCCGCCTGAATCCGATCCGGCAATAATGAGTACGCGGCCCCGCATGTTTTATTCTTCTTTTTATTATGCCGCTGCTTTAGAGATCGTTTCAACGAGCGACGCTACAACCGCATCCACTTCCTTGGCGTCGTCACCTTCGGCCATGACGCGGATTAAGGGTTCGGTGCCGGATTTGCGAATCAGCAGGCGCCCTTTCCCCACCAAGCGTTTTTCCACATCGCTGATGGCGGATTTCACATCCATCAGCGCCAGGACATCATCGGCTATCGTGCCTGCCTTCAAGCGGACGTTCTGCAATTTCTGCGGCACGGTCGCGAACACGCGAATGGTTTCGCTGGCAGGCTTGTGGCTCTGCACCAACGCCGCCAGCACTTGCAGCGCAGCGATAATGCCGTCACCGGTGGTGGCGTGGCGCCCCATGATAATGTGGCCCGACTGTTCACCGCCGAGGTTGTAGCCGCTGGCCCGCATTTCCTCGACGACGTAACGGTCGCCAACTGCGGTGCGCTTTAAATCCAGGCCAATGGATTGCAGATAGCGCTCAAGGCCCAGATTGCTCATGACTGTCGCCACAACCGCGCCGCCTTCAAGCTGGTTGTCGCGCTTCCATTGGTTAGCGATCACACCCAGGATCTGATCGCCGTCGATCATGTTGCCCTGTTCATCGCAGAACAAAACACGGTCCGCATCGCCATCCAAGGCAACACCCAAATGCGCGTTGTGGCTGACCACCAGTTCCCGCATGCGCTCAGGATCTGTGGAGCCGCAAGCCAGGTTGATGTTGAAGCCGTCGGGATCGACACCCACCGGAATGACTTGCGCGCCGAGTTCCCAGAACACGGCCGGCGCAACTTTGTAGGCGGCACCATGCGCGCAATCGACGACGATCTTCAAACCATCCAGCCGCAGGCCGCGCGGGAATGTGCCTTTGGTAAACTCGATGTAGCGGCCCGCCGCGTCGTCCAGGCGCTTGGCACGGCCCAGTTTGTTCGCGCCAATCCGAAGTGCGCTGGTATCGCCCGAGATTTTTTCTTCGATCTCGATTTCGATGGCATCCGACAGCTTGTAGCCATCGGGCCCGAACAGTTTGATGCCGTTATCGTGGTATGGATTGTGCGACGCTGAAATCATCACGCCCAAATCGGCACGCAAGGATTTGGTCAACATGGCGATGCCCGGCGTGGGGATCGGCCCCACCAAAACGACATCCATACCGACCGCGACAAACCCGGCTTGCAATGCG
This sequence comes from Rhodospirillaceae bacterium, assembly GCA_016793005.1. GTDB lineage: Bacteria > Pseudomonadota > Alphaproteobacteria > Rhodospirillales > Rhodospirillaceae. The sequence goes on from JAEUKL010000268.1 coordinate 13,068, forward strand.
GGTTCAAGCATATAGCCCGATAACCGCGTATCCTTTCCGATGACAACGGAGTTGCGGTGGTCACCACGCTTGAAGTAATGCCCTGCCGCCATACCGATGCGCATGGCGATTTCGGCGGTCATCGGCTCGGTGTTTGCCAACCCGCGAACGCCATCAGTTCCAAATAAACGGCGGCTGCCCATGCCTTGAAACCCTTCCTGCGCCTGCATTTCAGGGCCAAAGTTGTGGAGGATGGAGAAGGCTTTATCAAGCCCCGGATACATGCGCCCAGACGGCCAAAGCCTGGCGCGTCTCGGCCACATCATGCACGCGGATGATCTGTGCGCCCTGCCCCGCCGCGTACAATGCCCCAGCCAATGAACCGGGCAACCGCTGGTCGGCACCCTCATTACGGCTCACGCGGCTGATAAAGCTTTTGCGCGAAACGCCAATTGTCAGCGCACACCCCAGACCATGAAACAGAGCCATGTGATCAAACAAGGCTGCGCTATGGGCATCGGTTTTCCCAAAGCCGAAGCCTGGATCAACCGAAAGGCGACTGAGGGAGATGTTTTTCGCGGTGCATGCATCAATGCGTTCTTTGAGGAAATCGAACACATCACCGGGCGCCCAAACATACTGCGGCGATGCCTGCATGGTACCGGGCCGCCCCTGCATATGCATCAGAATGACGGACGCTGTGGACTTTGCCACAATCTCAAGCGCTCTGGGATCCGCCAGTGCGGTGATGTCGTTGACGATGCCAGCCCCTGCCGCAATCGCGGCCCCCATGGTTTTGGCGTTACGCGTGTCGATGGAGACTTTTGCACCTTTGTCGGCCAGCGCGCGCACCACTGGCACAACACGGCGGCCTTCTTCATCGGGATCAACAGGTGTAGCGCCGGGGCGTGTGGACTCGCCCCCGAGATCGATGATATCGGCCCCCTGCTCCAGCAAAGCCACGCCATGGGCGATGGCTGCATCAACGCTGGTAAACTTGCCGCCATCGGAAAAGCTATCGGGTGTGACGTTCAGCACACCCATCAGACGCGGGCGATCCATGGACAGTCCAGCGAAGGCGGGACGTTGCTGCGCCACCGCAGGTAAGGTCGCGTGATTCTTGATCGCATGTGTGATGCTACCGCCCGCGACTATTGTCTCTTCCAGGGTGGTAAAAGCTTGCCCACCTAAAAAAGGCTGCGCACGACCTTGGTCCACAGCAGCACGGGCCGCTGGTCCATTCAGTAATCCGCGTGGTGTGACGTAAACGCGTTTCATTGCATCCCCAGGCTCACAGCATCGCTTGGTAGCAGCGGTTTTGCCAAACAAAAACCCCGCTGTTGTCAGCGGGGTTTTAATTTCGTTTTGGCTTTGCGATCAACCGTCCGTCTGCGGGGACGGCTGTTGGCCGAATCCCGAGGAACGCCCACCAGCACCAGCTGTGGGCACCGACGTGCGGCGACCCGGTTCGCGCGGCTTGGGCTGGGATTTATCGCTGCGGTCGATCTTACCGCCCGCCAACAATGTGTCGATCTCGTCACGCGACAAGGTTTCGTATTCCAACAAACCTTGCGCGATGATTTCCAATTGATCGCGGCTCTCTTCGATGATCTTGCGGGCCACGGCCTCGCCATCTTCCACAAAGCGACGGATTTCCTCGTCGATCAGGCGCGCCGTTGCATCAGAGACATTTTTAGTCTGCGTCACCGAACGGCCCAGGAACACTTCGCCAGAGTCTTCGTTGTAACGCAAAGGCCCCAACTTTTCCGAGAAGCCGAATTCAGTCACCATGCGGCGCGCAATGTCGGTGGCGCGGCGAATATCGTCAGACGCACCGGTCGTGACTTTCTCAATGCCGAACGTCAATTCTTCGGCGACACGCCCGCCAAACAAGCTGGCCAACTGCGCTTTGATCTCGATCTGCGATTGGCTGTACTTGTCGCGCTCGGGCAGCCACATCGTCACACCCAGCGCACGGCCGCGCGGGATGATGGTGACTTTATGCAAGGGTTCGTGACCCGGCACTTTCAGCATCACCAGCGCATGGCCGGCTTCGTGATAGGCCGTCAGACGCTTTTCATCTTCGGTCATGACCATGGAACGGCGCTCCGCGCCCATCATAACTTTGTCTTTGGCTTCCTCGAACTCCTGCATGCCGACGACGCGCTTGGCTTTACGCGCAGCCATCAGGGCCGCTTCGTTCACCAAGTTCGCCAAGTCAGCGCCCGAGAAGCCAGGCGTACCACGGGCAATGACTTTCAAGTCCACGTCAGCACCCAACGGGGTTTTGCGCGAGTGAACGTGCAAAATGCGCTCGCGGCCCACGATGTCGGGGTTCGGCACAACGATCTGACGGTCGAAACGGCCCGGACGCAACAAGGCCGGATCCAATACGTCAGGACGGTTGGTGGCGGCGATCAGGATCACGCCGTCGTTGGCTTCAAAGCCATCCATCTCGACCAGCAACTGGTTCAGCGTCTGTTCGCGTTCGTCGTTGCCGCCGCCCAGGCCTGCACCACGATGGCGGCCCACAGCGTCGATTTCGTCGATGAAGATGATGCAGGGCGCGTTCTTCTTGCCCTGTTCGAACATATCGCGCACGCGGCTTGCACCAACGCCCACGAACATTTCAACGAAGTCGGAACCTGAAATCGTGAAGAACGGCACGTTGGCTTCGCCGGCAATGGCGCGGGCCAACAGCGTTTTACCGGTGCCCGGCGGGCCGACCAGCAACACGCCTTTCGGGATTTTGCCGCCTAAGCGTTGGAACTTCTGCGGGTCGCGCAGGAACTCGACGATTTCTTCCAGATCGCTCTTGGCTTCTTCAACACCAGCCACATCTTCAAACGTCACGCGCCCCTGCTTCTCGGTCAGAAGCTTCGCGCGCGACTTGCCAAAGCCCATGGCCTTACCGCCGCCCGATTGCATCTGCCGCATGAAGAAGATCCACACGCCAATCAGCAGCAGCATGGGGAACCAGTTGAGTAGCACGGCCCAGAACGATAGTTCGCCGTTGCTTTGCGGGGCGGCTTTCACCACCACGCCGTTTTGCAGCAGGCTGGGAACCAGGCTCGGGTCTTCCGGTGAATAGGTGCGGAAATCGCCACCTGATTTGTACTGGCCCAGAATGTTCTGGCCCTGGATGGTGACTTCCTGAATTTCGTTGCGCTCAACCGCGGCCCGGAATTCCGAGAACGGCATTTCGCGCGCGGTTGTGCGCGGGCTCGCCCCTTGGAATAAATTGAACAAGGCCACCACGCAAACCAGGATGATGACCCACAGCATGAGGTTACGGCTGATATTCAACGTCTTGACCCTTTTGTGTCGCTCGGCGCGACCGGAATCGGCACTGCGCCTCAGTTACATAGGTACTCAAATAGTGCGCCAAAGGCGACACGCAAGCCAATGATTTATGGTCTAAATTGCGGCTTTTAGGCGCACAGCAGCTTTGCGTTTTATACGCAAATTCCGGGCGCGCAGACCTTTGCCTGAACGCAGGGTTTCGCCTGCCGGATTCGCCTAGATATCCAGGGTGTTAGCGCTGTCTCTGCCCACAAATCGAACAGCAATATCCGCGCAAAGTGCGGCCGCATCGTGGCGCCAAAGGCCCAGGTGCGGAAATGCCACAGGGCCTTTTTGGTCGATAACCACCGGCAAAGTCCGGCGCAGTGTTGCAGGAATACCATCGAAAGCGTTGGAGTCGTCCTGCTGTGTCCAAAACACCTTGTCCGCTGCCTGGTAGGGGCGCAACCGCAGCCCGGCAGGAACCCCACCGACCACGAACTCAAACCGCCCATCCCAGAGCAGCACCGATGAAGGTTTCAGCGCGCACTCTTCCACAATGGCAGCCGCTTCACGCAGCACTGTGATGGCATCGCCCATGCGGGTAATGCTGCACCCATGTAAAGTGACAGGCCTGAGGTCACCCGCCATCAGTTTGGCATGCAACCGCTCCAACCGCTCGAAACGCGGCCCGTAGACCTGCCCACCTGCGGCCCGCAACACATCACTGAGCACACGCAGAGAAATTTCATCGGGGCTCGCAAACAAACGCTTGGCGGAAACTGTGGCGACGCCCGTTGCGGCCCAGGTGCAGGCGGCTTCGGCAGTGACCTCGACAAAGAGTTGAATCGCAGCCCGCGCCCGCTGCAAATGCGTGATGGTCGCCAGCAGGCGATCAGGCGTCAGGCCCTCGGCGGCCAGCATGGCGCGGGCTTGGCGGAAGCGGCTGCGGGCATACTTGGTGTTGCTGTTGGAGGGGTCTTCCACCCACGCCTGGCCAGAAGCCTCGCATGTCGCAATCAGGTCCGACTTTTTGAAATCGAGCAGCGGCCGCAGCACCTGCACACCGCGCATCACGCTTTGGGCATCCATGCTGGCGAGGCCTTGCAATCCGCTGCCCCTACTCAAACGAAGGAAAAATGTTTCGATCTGATCGTCCGCATGGTGTGCCAAAAGCAAAGTGCGGCAACCGCTGGCGCGAGCCCATGCGGACAGGAGTCCATAGCGAGCGTCACGGGCGGCGTCTTGGGCACTGCGCGTAAGGTGACGAACTTCAGCACCGGCGTCCCAAATCAGCGTTTCATGCGCAATGCCGCGTGCGCACATCCAGGCCGCGACAGTACGTGCTTCAGCAGCAGCTTCAGAGCGTAAGCGGTGGTCAACCGTCAGCGCGGTCACGCCGATCTTGCGGGGTTTGGCCCAGTCCGATGCCAGCAGCGCCAAAGCCATGCTGTCGGCCCCACCTGAGACCGCAACAGCAATGTGTGCACCATCCGCGACGTTGAAACGCGCCATGGCGTCATCAAAAGTGCGCGCACTGATGGGCGCGGCAGAGAACTCAGGCTGATGCTGAATTACGATGGGCACTTCAGCTTCGTGCGTTCTTGCTGAACGCTGCGCCGAATTTGATCGCCCGCGTCGGGGTATTCTTTGTTCAAGCGGCCCAGGGCCGTGCAGGCCCCTTGCGTTTGCCCGATGTTGGCCAAGGCCATGCCCAGTTTCAGCAGATTATCCGGGGCTTTGTTGCTTTTCGGATAGTTCTGGTAGCCGTTCATGAACTCCACGGCGGCTTTCTGGTAATCGCCGCGCACGTAGTGCGTTTCACCCAACCAGTACTGCGCGTTCCCGGCCAACGGATCTTTCGGGTACTTTTTCAGGAACTCGCGGAAGGTGGTTTCAGCGTTGGGATAATCCTGGCGTTTGAGGAAATCGAAGGCGAAATCGTACTGTGCCTTGGGGGTGCCGTCGGGCAGCTTCGCAGTTCCCTCAGCCCCACCGGAGCCGAGTTGACTGCCGGCGACAGGGCCCGGATTGGGCGCACGTTGCGGTGCAGCTTGCTTGGGCGGCGGCGCAGTGTTGGCCGCAGGGACCGGCTGCTGATTGAGAACTGGATCGTTCGGGTCAGCCGCCAGAGCGCGGCCTTGCGCATCCGTACGCAAAGAACCGAACGTGTTCTCACCCGGCGTTGACGCCCGAACACTGCCGTCGGTCAACGGCGGCGGCGCCGTCTGTACAGATGGGGTCGTCGAACGCGTGGGCGCAGCGCCCGGTTGCGGCGTCAACGGACGCGACAAGGGCGCATTGGGGTCCATCATCTCATCTTGCGGCTGCGCGGCCGGACGATTAGCCGGCGGTGTGAGGCTGCGCTGCTGTTGCGGCGCTTGTTGTTGAGGTGGCGGCGTGTTGGGCACGGCCTGGCCCGGCGGCACGCCCTGCCCGCCCGCGGCCTGCTCCAGCACAGCCATGCGATAGTTCATGTCGTTCGAGAGTTGCTCGAGTTGCTTGGTCAATTGACCATTGCGGAAACGGGCTTCTTCCAGTTGACCGGTCAGTTCGCTGACCATTTGCTCCAGCTTGATGACGCGCGCCTGCAAATTGGCCGCTTCCTCACCGCTGCCCGTGCGCATCAGCTGCTGCTCGACACGCAGCAAGCGATCATTCAGTTCGCGCGTGCTTTGCGCCTGCACCGGGGCCGGGGCCGCGGCCAGCGCAGCGCCGGCCACCAAGGCAATGGCCGTGAAACGGCGAAAGGATGACAGATCAACGATAGTTTGGCGCATCGAGAAGCTCTTTACGTCAAAGGTCAAAGGTTGGAGGCATTATCGCCACGAATTCGGGCGTTATCATGATGCATCTGGCGCCGGTCAAGCCAGTAAGAAGTGCAAAATGGCTCGTGTATGGGACCACGGCAGGCTTCGCGGTAGGCACAAAAAAATTGGGCCGGATTTCTCCGGCCCAATCAAAACCTTTAAAGCGAGGCGGTCTTACTGAACGACCGAGACGCCACGACGGTTCTTGGCAAAGCAGCTTTCTTCCGACGCAACGCAGGTCGGACGCTCTTTACCATACGAGATCACTTTCACGCGGCTCGCAGCAACGCCGAGCGAGCTCAGGTATTGCTTCACCGAGTTGGCACGGCGTTCGCCGAGGCCCAAGTTGTATTCGCGTGTGCCGCGCTCGTCGCAGTGACCTTCGATGGTCACGGTGCGCGACGGGTTCTGGTTCAACCAGGCCGCTTGGCCACGGAGAACGGCTTGCGCATCAGCGCGCAGTTCGAACTTGTCGAAGTCGAAGCCGACTGTGTTGCCGACGACGGTGTTGAAGTACTCAACCGAGTCCGGAGCCGGGCCCTTCGGGGCAGACGGAGCGGCCGGAGGCGTCGCGGTTGAAGTAGCAGCTGTTTCTTGCTTTTTGCCTGCGCAAGCAGCCAAGGCTACTGCGACGATGACCGCACTGATGAAGCGGAGTTTCATTGTTATCCCCTGGGGTGTACTAAGTTGCCGATAGAACGTTGTAGTAGCAAAGCGAATTGCCACGAAATCTTTTAGTTTCGGGCCCTCTTTTACCAAGACCGCAGTCGGATTCAAGACCCTGTAACAACGATTTGGCTCCGTTATGCCTATGAATATACATTGTTTTAATGGTGTTGCAAAAAAGAATCATCGCAGCGCAACAAAATATCCTCAAAGGCATCAATATCTTAGCAGACTACAGACGGCATAATCGTCGCCCGAGGACGGGCTTAAGGAATCAGCGGCGACCACGCCGGATCGGACGCATCCTGCGGGGTCAGAATTTCCCTTTGGTTATAACCAGTTAGGTCGATTGAGAAGAGTCGCACCCGGCCCGCCTGATTCGCGGTTGAACGGGACTGGGCAAAATACATCAGCACGCGACCGTTGGGCGACCACGTGGGGGCTTCAACGATGTAACCTTCGGCCAAAAGGCGTTCGCCAGAGCCGTCGGGCTTCATCACCCCAATGTAAAAGGCGCTGGAATTGAACTTCGTAAAGGCGATCAAATCGCCGCGAGGTGACCACACCGGCGTGCCGTAACGCCCCTGCCCGAAGCTGATGCGCTGCACGTTCGTGCCATCGGCATTCATGGTGTAAATCTGCTGGCTGCCGCCGCGATCTGAGTTGAACGTGATCTGATCACGGTTCGGCGAGTAACTGGGCGACGTGTCGATGGCAGGATGGTCGGTTAAACGCGTCGTGCGGCGCGTGCGCAGGTCCATCTCGTAAATGTCCGAGTTCCCCTCGGCAGCCATACTGAAAATGACTTTGTTGCCGTCCGGCGAGAATCGCGGCGCATAGGTCATGCCGGGGAAATCCCCCAGCACTTCCTGGCGGCCGGTGTCGATGTTGAACAGGTACACGCGCGGGATGTTGCGGAAATACGAGAGGTACGTGATTTCCTGCGTCGTGGGCGAGAAGCGCGGCGTCAGCACCAGGTTGGCGCCATCGGTCAGGTAGCGGTGGTTCGCGCCGTCCTGATCCATGATGGCGAGTTTCTTCAAGCGCTTCGAAGCTTCACCGCTTTCAGCAATGTAGACAATGCGCGTATCGAAGTAGCCGCTTTCCCCTGTAATTGCGGTGTAGATCGCATCGGAAATAATGTGCGCCACACGGCGCCAGTTTTCAGGCTGCGTCACATAAGCCTGGCCTACCATTTGCTGGCCGCCGAACACGTCCCACAGGCGGAACGCGATGCGCAGTTGGCCTGAAGGTTGCGGTTCCACCACGCCCTGCACCAGCGCTTGGGCCGCAATCGTGCGCCAATCGGGGAAGCGCGGCTGCACTTCCAACGAGGTCAACTGTTGCAGGAAGCCTTTGGGATCGAGCGGCTTGAAGAGGCCGGATCTTTCTAAATTTTTCGAGATGACTTCGCTGACGTCACGGCCCACTTGGTTGCTCTGGTCGTTGGACCCGGCAAACGTGGTGATCGCAATCGGCATCGGCTCGACGCGGCCGCGTGTAATGTCGATCTTCACCTGCGCTTGCGCAGGGCTTGTCGCCATCACCGGCACAATCACCAGAACCGCCAAGATTACCGCACCCAATCGCTTCATCATGCGCGTCACCTGAAATCCGTTAAATCTAGTTCACACGTCCTTGCGGACTGAAGTTAAAGACAATGCCATCTTTGAACGTATCGTAGCGTTGTGGCGAAAATGGGATGTTCCCACAACTCAACACAGCGTTACGCGCACTATTGGCGAACGTCCGGAAGGCAGAATCCGCAAAATAACGGCCCATGTCCACAATTTGTGCTTGTTGCACAGAACCGTCACGATTGATGTAGACCCGAACCTCGGCCGACAACTCGTCAATCCCTTCCTTGCCCGGATCGATGCGCCAGCAGGCTTCGATATGGGCGCGGATGGCATCCAACTCGGTCATGGTCGCCTTGTCCGAGATATTCGGCGCGATCACCTTCGCCTGATCCTGCGGAACAGCGGCCTGCTGCTGGTTCTGCTTTTTGGTTTCTTTCTTCTCCAGGTCCTTCACCAGCGACTGCAAATCCGCCCACTGATCTTTCTTCTTCTCAGGAGGCTTGGGCTTTTGCGGCGGCGGAGCCGGCTTCTTGGGTTCGGGCTTGGGTTCTTCCTTGATCTTGAAGTCCGGCGGCGGCGGCATCTGGTCGGGCTGCGGGGGCGCGATGTCGGCCACCTTCACCGGCTCAGGCTCGGGCTGCTTCGGCGCGGGCTTGGGCTCTTCAACCGGCACCGGCTTCGGCGGCGCAGCCGTAATGTCGTCGATGGTCACCAGTTCAAGAATAATGGGCGCTTGTTCAGGCGGGTCTTTCCGCAAGAACGGAAGGCTCACGTACGTCGCCGCCACGACACCGACGTGCAGCGCCAAGGACAGCACAATGCCCTTGGTTTCATTCGGCTGAATCGAGGTGTACGGCGATCGGCGCATCGTCTTTCTTTAATCGCGGATATTCTTACCGAGGGGCGCGCAAAGATTTCTTGGGCGGATCGGTCACGAAGGCCACCTTCGTAAAGCCCGCCCCCTGCACTTCCGCCATCGCTTCCATCATCCGCCCGTACGACACATCCTTGTCGCCACGCACGTAGATGTTCAGTTCGGGGTTTGATTGCTTCATCGCCGTCAAGCGCGGACGCAATTCTTCCAACGTCACGACGTTTTCAGGGCCGTTGAGGAAGAACGTGCCGTCCTTCTGCACAAACAGATTGAGCGGCTTGTTGTCCTGCGGCAGCGATTTGGCTTTTTGAGTCTGCGGCAGGTTTACGTTCACGCCGGTTTGCAACAGCGGTGCCGTAATGATGAAGATCACCAGCAGCACCAACATCACGTCGACCATGGGCGTGACGTTGATTTCCGCAACAGGCGAGAACGCCCGCCGGCTCGACTTACCCCCGCCCGCACCTTTGATGAATGCGCCCACGGTTAGCTGCTCCGCACGTCCAACTGGCGCGACAGGATCGCGCCGAACTCACCGGCGAAGTTTTCCAAACGCACGGCGTAGCGGTTCAGATCGCTGGAAATCTTGTTGTAGGCGATCACCGCCGGAATAGCGGCCACCAGACCAATGGCCGTGGCGAACAATGCTTCGGCGATTCCGGGCGCCACCGTCGCCAGGCTGGTGTCGGATGTCGCACCAATAGCCGTAAAGGTGTTCATGATGCCCCACACCGTGCCGAACAGACCCAGGAACGGCGCCACAGAACCGGTCGAGGCCAGGAAAATCATCCGGCGCTGGAGAATATCCATTTCGCGCTCCAGGCTGATCTTCATCACGCGGTCCAAGCGCTCGGCCAGCGTGCTTGCGTTGCTGACGGCTCCTGGTTTCGCAGCGGAGCGTTTCCATTCGCGCATGGCGGCCACGAAGATCGCCGACATGGGCTCGCGCGGCTTGGTGCCGATGCGCTCGTACAGGTCTTCTAGCGAAGAGCCCGACCAGAACTTCTCCTCGAAGTCCTCGGCTTGGCGCGACAGCGACCGCAAACGAATGACTTTGTCGAAAATGATCGCCCAACTCCACAGCGAAGCAAAGATCAGCCCCATCATGACGATTTTCACGACCAAGTCGGCCTGCATGAACAAGGCCCAGGCCGACAGGTGATTGGCTGCACCGACGGCGTTCACCGCACCTTGGGTAATCACAGGATCCATTCTGTCTCTTCCTACTTTCTCTATCGCTTTAAACCGTCACATACGGCTGTAACACATCACGTAACGTTGCGGGCACACGCGCGGCCCGACCGTCCGAATTAATGCACACCACTTGCGCGTTGAATTGCACAAGGTCTTCGATTTGTCCGCCGTCATTTTCGCGCCGGATGATCTGGCGGATCTGAAACGACGCCCCGCTCATCGCGGTCAGCGCGGTTTCCACCTGCAGCACATCGTCCAGCTTGGCGGGTTTCATATAGTGCACGTCGCCTTTGTAAACCGCGAAGATCAGGCCGGTCTCTTCTCTCAAGCTGTTTTGATACACGCCGATGCTGCGCAGCATCTCGGTGCGCCCGCGCTCGGCAAAGCGTAGGTAGTTCGCATGGTAAACAATGCCGCCCGCGTCGGTGTCTTCGTAGTACACGCGCAAGGGCAGCACGTGGGTTTTATCGCGCAGCTCGCCACCAAAGATTTTGCTCATGCCTGATCCCCATCCAGGAGATCAAACTGGGCTGTTTCCCGGCGCGGCACTTTCAAGCCTAAGTGCGTGAAGCCCCGGTCACTCAGCACACGGCCACGCGGCGTGCGTTGGAGCAACCCTTGTTGGATCAGGAACGGTTCGATCACGTCTTCAATGGTGTCGCGTTCTTCCGAAAGCGCCGCCGCCAGTGTTTCAACGCCCACAGGACCGCCAGCGTAATTGGCGGCGATACAGCCCAGGTAACGGCGGTCCATGGCATCAAGCCCGACCGCATCCACATCCAGGCGTTTCAAGGCCGCATCGGCCACTTGCTT
>JAEUKL010000299.1 GCA_016793005.1 Rhodospirillaceae bacterium
AGTGGAATGGCGCCGGAGGATGTATCGGAAAGAACAAGATCAGTCAGAGCAGGGGCAGCGTTCATTTTGTTCCGGCGTTCGGGGGCGAGGGTGCGTTGACCACCGCCGGCGGGCGCGCGGCGGTGTAGGATAATCGCATAAGCCCCTGCGAAAGATAATAGCGCACCGCACCGGCTTGAATGGGCACGCCGCCCGTGCGCACAGCCAGGGCCTTGTCCATCAGTTTGCCGCGCGGGTGGCCGGCCTCAAACAGTGCCTTGTTGCGCTCGTGCCAGATGGCGCGTGCAATGCCGAAGCCAAGATCGTTGTCCATATCCTCGCGCACGGCCAGAACCGTGCCGACATCCAAGGTCGAAATTTCCGGGTGCTGGCCATAGGTGTTGGCTGGAATTTTGCCCAAGCTGTAGAACGGGAACGCTTGCGTCAGTTTCTCGGCGGTGGGCCCGGCAATCGGCACCAGCATCAACTCTGTGGCCTGGGCCAGATCCTGCAAGGCCAGCACCGGCGCGCCACTGACCAAGAACATGGCGTCGATCTTGCCCGCTTTCAGGGCTGTTGTCGCTTCGTTCAAGCCCATGATCTGCTGATTGACCGTGTTCGACTTCACACCATAAGCCGCGAACAGCGCATGCACTGTAAAGCGTGTCCCGCTGCCCAAGCCGTCGACCGCCACTTTCTTGCCCACAAGGTCTTTGATGGATGCGATCTTCACGCCTTTGCGGGCGATCAGATGGATCGTCGATGGGTAAAGGCGCGCAAGCACGCGCAGCTTGGTCATCGGTTCCTTCAGCATGGGTTCTTGGAAATCACCGATGCCGAAATACGCCCAATTCACTACGTCGGCCTGTGACAGCGCGATGTCGATATCGCCGCGCATCAAGGCTTGCAGGTTGTACCAGGCCCCTTCAGTGGACTGCGCGTTGGCAATCAGGCCCGGCACACCGCAGTTGCCGCCTTTGTCGCATTCTCTTGAGCCCGGGGGGTTCGAGATGGCGTTACCCACCAACCCGCCGATGGGGAAGGCCGAGGTATCAATGGGCCCCGTGCCGATGCGCAAAACTTTCACGTCCTGCGCCGCCGCCGCCCAGCTGATTATCAGCGCTATTAAAACCGCACACACTGGTAAAACCGCACACACTGGCCCTATGGACCGGAACCGGTCGTAAGGGGTGTGAGAAGCGGTTAAACGGGTCACGGGTAAACGGCTCTGGTCTCAACAGCGGAGCGTCATGCGCCGCATTCGGTTTCAAAAAGACGTGAACAGCCTCAACGCCATAAAAGGCACGCCATAAATCTGCACGCAATGTTCCTAAACGCAGATGCATCACGCGTGAAGGTTTTTGACCTCAAAAGAGCGTGTAACATTGTGTCCAGTGCCGTGTAGGCTTCATTTGCATCAATGTAAAGGCGTAGCCGGCACGATCAGGTCTGTTCAGTGCGATACATCAACGCGCCCGCATCAGCCTGGTTGCATTCAGATTTTAAAGCGCAGAAAACAGAATCCGCTGAACCAGAGATTTAGAAAGCCCATGCTCGATATTCGCCAAATCCCTGTCCTGAACGACAATTATATCTACTTGCTCCGCGAACCCGTGTCGGGGGCCGTGGCGGTGGTGGACCCTGCCGTGGCCGCACCGGTGCTGACCGAAGCTGAACAGTTGGGCTGGCGCATCACCCATATTCTCAACACTCACCACCATGGCGACCATGTGGGCGGGAATATGGAGATTAAGGCCGCCACCAACTGCACCATCGTTGGACCGGGCAGTGATGCGGCGCGTATCCCTGGCATTGATGTGCATGTGGCCGATGGCGATTCGTTTGTGTTCGGCGCGGAAACGGCCAAGGTGTTCTTTGTGCCGGGGCACACGCGCGGGCACATCGCCTACTGGTTCAAGGACAGCGATGCCTTGTTCTGCGGCGATACGATGTTCTCCATCGGCTGCGGGCGGTTGTTCGAAGGCACACCGCAGCAGATGTGGACCAGCCTCTCTCGCTTACGCGATCTGCCCGATCAAACGAGGATTTACTGCGCGCACGAATATACCGCCAGCAATGTGCGCTTTGCAGTAAGTGTAGACCCCGACAACAAAGCACTGCGCGCTTATGAAGCGGACGTGACCGAAAAACGCGCGCGCAATATTCCGACAGTGCCCTCAACATTGAAACTGGAGCGCGCGGCCAATCCGTTCCTGCGTGCCGATCAGCCTGATCTGCAAGCAGCCATCGGCATGGCAGGTCAGCCCGCCGTGGATGTGTTTGCGGAAGTGCGCCGGCGTAAGGATGTGTTTTAACTTACTTCAGCCCGCCCTTTTTCATCAGGCGCGGCAGAAGTTTTAAGCCCGTCAGCACCGGGTGGCGGCGTTCAGCATCGGTCAAGTCCATCTTCACGCCGGAATGACGTTCGATTTTCCACACCGCGTAATCGAGCCCGCCTTGAAATGTAAAAGCCGCTTTGATTAGGCGCAGCACGTTCAGGATTTTTCCCTGCACGCGGCGCCAATACCAAGCACGTTCGGCCTTAGCGCGTTGGTCTGTCGCGGTGTTGGTGAAAGCGCCACTTACGCTGGGCCCAAACAGCGCTTCGGTCACCGTTTCATAACGCGCCAAATCTGCGTTTACCAACTCGGCAGCTTTGCTCGCCGATTCGGGCCGCAACTCCGCGCCGTAGGTGCATGTCAAAGCTTGAACCCACAAGTCGCGCGCGGTGAAGGTGGCGGACATCAGCGGCAGCGTATTGCGCGCCATGGTGTCGATGGCTTGGGTGAGGCCGTCTTGCACGCGGGCTTGAATGACCGGTGTGCGCGCGTTCAGCACTAATGCAGCCTGCGAAAATCGCGCCCAAATACTCGATGCAAAGCAATCCGAACTTGTATCGCGCAAAAAGCGCGCCATGGTCATCACGGCCACTTTTGCTCTCAGTGTGCGGCCCTCGAACTGCGTTTCGCGGTAGTACACATTGGGCGACAGCACAGCGCCTGCTGCGGCCGAGATGGGATTTTTGATTGCATCGCCCATACGATCTACCAACACATAAAAATCCAGCAACAGGCCTTCGTCGGTGGCTTGGCGCAAACATGATCCGTAAAACAGCACAGCCGCCACGCTGGGGCCAAAGCTCTCGGCTAAGTGCTGCGCAAAGAAATGTGCCGCCGCGAACGTGGGCCGCGCGGACTCTGTGGCGATCATGTCGCGCAAGGTTTGCGTCATACGCCCCTCAGGTCAATAAAGCGCAACGTCTCATCAGCGGTGATCACCAGGGGCGTTGCTTTTTTGGCGTCGTACAATTCGCCGTCCAGTGTGTAGGCCCCATCGAAAGCCAGGGTGATCTTTTCGGCCCGGCGCACATTCCGCTTTGTGCCGGGCCGCACGCGCTTGGTGACCAAGCGCGGAATAGCACTTAGGATCGCGCCTAAGCCTGATTTCAAGCTAAGATAAAACAAGCCGCCTGTTCCTGAAGCGGGTTGCGGTTCCAAATCCAAAATCAGTTTATTCAGCGTCATCACGCCCAGGAAAAAGAATTTTCCATTTTCCGCGCCGTGTTTGCGGTCTTCCCCCCATGTTGCGTCGATCACCGCCGCATCGCTGCGGGTGAACAGGCTGCGCCACAGCAGCACAAGCACCGCCATGCTGTGACTGATCGTGTTGGGCAGTTTCAGGGGATAGATGTGCTTGCGGCAAAACAAAATGCCATCCACCACATCGGCCGCACCTAAGAACGCGCCGCGCAAAGGCGCTGCGCCGCTACCTTGGTCGAGCGTCAGAATCGGATGCGGTGTTGCGCTTAATGTTCTTGCCCGCCGCGCTGCCAACAGATTGCGAAGCGCAGCGTGCTTGTCTGGGGCGCCGCACCAGGCCGCCGCCGTCATGTTGGTTTTGCCTGCGGGCAGCAGGGCGATGAGGGGCGGTTGTTGAAAAGGCTTGTCGTTCAGCAGGGCGCTGAACACCATGTCCACGGTGCCGTCGCCGCCGTTGATGGCAATGATCTCGGCCTTCAGGGCTGCGGCCTGCTTCACGGCAGCGCTCATTTCGACCGGGCCATGAGCGTGCAGCACATGGGCGTGGGGTTCGTTCGCCAGCACCGCCGCATACCAGTCACGGGCCGCTTTGTTCTGGGTGCTGCTCCCATTGGTGATGAACACCAGGACCGGCAGATCAGCCGGGGTGTTTGTGTGTGGGGGCGGGGCCCTCTGAGGCAGGGGGTGCGCGTCGGTCATGGGCGGGAAAAACCCCATAATTCCAATGCATTCCAGCAAAATAATGTTTCAGACGTCGTGAGGGACCCTGGCGCCACAGGGGGTTTCGGGCCTTTGAGAAATCGTTGCAACGCCCTGAAAAGGCTGCAATTTAAGGGTCAAAATCCGGCCAATCGGCGCTGTGTGGGAAGACCGGCGACCGGAAGGGGAAACGCACGCTTGGGGGTTCTGCCCTCTGCTGTGCAAAAAAAGTGTGGCGTGGGCGGCGTTCATGAAAGCGATCGACGGGTATCTCCTGCGGCAAATCGTGCCGACGCTGCTGGTTACGATTTTCATCGCCGCCGTGATTCTGCTGATGGAACGCCTGATGCGCCTGCTCGACATTGCGGTCGGCAACGGCGTGTCCACGCTGGTCGTGTTCCAGATGCTGTTCAACCTTATTCCACACTACATCGGCCTTGCGCTGCCGGCGGCGCTGTTCCTGGGCGTGCTGCTGGCCTTTCGCAAACTCTCCATGCAGTCGGAGCTGGACGCCATTCAGTCGTCGGGCCTCGGCCTGACGCGCATTATCCGCTCGGCCATGTGGCTGGCGGTCGCCATGGCGGCGTTTAATTTCGTGCTGGCGGGCTACATCCAGCCGTTCACGCGCTACGCCTATCGCGCGATCCTGTTCAACATCACCTCGGGCGTGATCGAACAAGGCATCGGCGAAGGCATCTTCATGAACCTGCCGAATGGCTACACCCTGCGTGTGGAACGCACCAGCGGTGCGGGCCGCGAGCTTTCGGGCGTGTTTGCCCACAAGCAGGACGACCAGGGCAAGATCATCACGCTGACGGCCAAAAAGGGCGAACTGGTTACGGGCGCTAACGACGGTATCGTGACCATGCGCTTAATTTCGGGCCACCGCTCGGAATGGAATCCGAAGACGGGCGAAACCGCGACCTTGAAATTTGAAGTATTCGACTGGCCGCTTGATCTTGCTGACCTTGTGCAGTTCCGCGGGCGCGGCGGTGACGAACGCGAACTGTCGATTGATGAACTGTGGCGCACGATGCAGGCCAATAAAGCGGCTGGCCGCAAAGGCGCGGTTGCTTCAACCGACGAAACCCTGCCGCCGTCGCAACGCATTGCGCCGTCTGCGGTCGACGCCGAGTTTCATGGCCGCATCGTCTTCACGCTTTCGATGTTGCTGTTGCCGATTTTGGGCGCGCCCTTGGGCATTATCACGCGCCGTACGCCGCGCTCGTTCGGTCTTGTGTTTGGGCTGATCGTGCTGGTCAGTTACCACAAAGTGCTGGAGTTCACAGAAGCCTATGCCTCCACGTCGGGCATGGCCGCGGCCCCCATTCTGTGGGGCGCCTTTGTGGTGTTTACATCGCTGACGCTGATTTTGTTCCGCAGTACAGAAGCTTTGGCGGGGGCGACCCCCGTGCAGCGCCTGGAAAACTGGTGGTTCGATATGATGGACGCCATCGTGCGTGTGTTCCGTCCGCGCAAGGCTGTGGCCTAAAGGTTCTGCACCGATGATTTTGTCCCGTTACCTGATGCGCGCGTTTCTGGCCCGGTTTGTCGGCTTGCTATTGGGCCTTGTGCTGTTCCTGCAAACATTGGATTTGCTGGCCAACGCCAACGATGTGCTGGCGGGCGGTGGCGCGCCGCTGGACTCGCTGCTGCGTTACGTTGCATTACGCGTGCCGTCGCTGATTGAAACCGTTGCGCCCTTGGCGGCCTTGCTGGGCGCACTCACCGCGCTTGTAACGATGGCGAAAAATTCCGAAGTGCTGGCTATGCGGGCGGCCGGACGCTCGGTGCTCAGTTTGGTCGGCGGCCTTGTGGCTGTGGGCAGTGCTCTCGCGATTATGTTGTTCCTGTTTTCGGAAATCGTCGTCGTGCGGACCAACGGTGCGTTGGAAGACTGGCGCGATGCGGGCTTCCGGGCTGAACCCGTTGCCACCGCTGACGAAGGTGAAAACAGCTGGCTGATGGAAGACGACACCATCGTTCGTGTTGGCCACGTCATTCACGGCGGCACCGAGTTGATGAACGTGCGCCTGTTGAAGCAGGGCGGCGATACGGAAATTCTGGATATCATCGATATTGATCGCGCGGTGTGGAACACGGACCATTGGGACACGACCGGTATGCGCCGGGTCGGCGGCACGGCTTTGAATGAGCCTACGCCGCTGGAGTGGAAAACCAGTTTAAGGCCCGAACACTTTATGCGGTTTGCCAGCCACCCGAACGAATTGTCATTGAACGCGCTGCAAGAGTACGTGGGCAACGTGGCGATTGGCTCGCGGCCGCAGTATTTCTACGACACGTGGTTCCACCAAAAAATCGCTGGCCCGATTGTATTGGCGTTGATGCCGCTGCTTGCCGCCATCGCGGCGTTTTCACATCACCGCCAGGGCAGCGCGGTGATTACGATTGTCTGGGGTATTACGCTGGGCTTCTTGTTTATCGTCATCGACAACATGATCCTGGCGATGGGGCAATTTGGGTCGTTGCCGCCGTTCATGGCGGCATGGCTGCCGCTGATATTGTTCGCGACACTTGGAGTCTGGATTGTGTTCAGCTTCGAGAATACGGGTGCGAGAACTTAACGCTGGCTAAGCAGCCGCCGGGTAAACAACCTTCACCGGTTGCGGGTCCACCTGGATTGTGACCGGAAGTGTGGTGACGATGTCGCCATCGGCCTGTACGGGTTGTCCTGTACCTTCCACCACGATTTCGCGCGCGGTGATGATCTCAACGTCCGAGAAATTGCCAAGCTTGCCCAGCGCCAAGCCAACCCCGTACTTCAGGACGCTGAACCAGCCGCGCCCGTTCATCAGGATGACGGCGAACTCATCTTTCATGATCGAGGCGTTCGGGGCTGCAATGAAGGGGCCGCCGTAGCGCTGGCCGTTACAGATCACGACCGAGGTGGGCGTATAAGTTTTGCCGTCAATGACGACGCGGCAAGGGGTGAACGCGCCGCCAAAGGCTTCGCGCGCGGCTTGCACGACATAGGCCAGCGGGCCGATTTTTTTCTTCAGCGACAATGATACCCCGTGGACCACGTTGGCATCGAACCCGACACCGGCCATCAAGGAAAAGCGGCGGCCATTTGCGACGCCGACGCGAATCTCGCGGATGGGGCCGCGCGCCAAGGCCGCGACGATGTTTTCCGGCTTGTGCCCCACACCGGTTTCATCGGCCAGCACATTGGCTGTCCCCAGCGGAATCAAACCAAGCGCAATGTCTTTGCCGTGAAGGCCGTTGATGACTTCGTTGATGGTTCCGTCGCCGCCCGCAGCGGCGATAATATCGAACGCAGACGTATCGACATTGCGCGCGATCTCGGTGGCGTGGCCCGGCCGTGTCGTGTGTTGTGTGGTGACGCTGCAGCCTTCCTTGCGCAAGGCCTGCATGATGCGTTCGAACCGCGCACGGCGGTTGCCGCCGGCGGCAGGGTTAAACACAGCCAAGATGCGCCGCGTGTTTAATGGGCGCGCAGCAACAGGTGGCGATGAATCGCGGCTGGTCATGATGATCGGGGGTTACTGAACGAAGAACTGTTGGAATGCGCCGTTGAAGGCAAGCCGGGCTTGTTCGTCGCAGGTTTCGATATTTTCTTCGCAGCCTTTGAAGGTCACGCGCTGCAAAGCCGAGAAGTCATCAAGCCCGAAACCGAACTCTTCCAACGCCAGGCTGGGCAACAGCACGATATCCAAGGACTTATCGGTGTGTTTGCCGGCGGGCGTTTGCGCGCAGGCGAAATTCACGCAACGCATGTCGTAGGTCGTGTAGTACCAAAGTTTGCGGTCTTCGGTGAAGCGCGTCATGAATTCGGGCTGGTGATCGCCAAACGCCACCACACCGGCCGGCTTGCCGCGCTTTTTCAGTGCGGCCAGAAGATCGGCGTAATCCTGATCGGCACGGGCAAAGCGGGTCATGAAATCATTCACGGGGTCTGTGTACTCGTGCGGACCATGCTGGCTGATGGTCAGCAGCATCACAGCCACGGGCTGCTTGCTGTCTTTGATCTTCTCAAGCATGGCGTTGTAGTACACGGAATCGGGGGTTTTCCAGTCCCATGTGCCGCTTAAGCCCAATGTCATGGGATCGTAAAACTCATCTACGCCAATCGATGTGTAAAAGCCGCGGGCATTGATGAAGTTGCCCGGCACCGAGTAGATCACCATGGTGCGGTAGCCCAGGGTCTTCAGCATGGTGAAGACCGAGCGGTTGATGCGCCCTTCCAGCTGATGAAACACGTACAGGCCGTCGTTGCCAAATTCCTGCGGGCGCATTTGCGTGGTCATGGCGAATTCGCTGCGCCACGTGCCGCCCGCGAAGGTGTGCACATGCAGCTTGCCCGTCAGGTGCGAGGCATCCGTCACAGGGCCGTACAGCGTTTTGGGCTGCTTGTCCGAACCGATGATCGACGGGTGCGGCGTTGATTCTTGCAGGATGAAGAAAATATCCGGCAATCCATTGGCCGGGGCCTTGAGGCCTGCATAGCCCACGGCGTTGGATTGCACTTGCGCCAAAGTATGCAGCTGCGGTTTGGGGATCTGGGCCGAACGAATGAATGCGCGA
>JAEUKL010000386.1 GCA_016793005.1 Rhodospirillaceae bacterium
CCAGTTCCTTGTCTTCTTCCTTCGCATCTTCAACCAGTTCGGCGTACGCCTCAAAGAACGTATCGTTTTCTTTGTAGGATGTAATACGCGCGCGCTGACCACCTTCCACCAGCACCTTCACGGTGCCATCGGGCAGTTTCAGCAATTGCAACACAGTCGACACCGTGCCGACGTCATAGATGTCGTTCGACGACGGATCATCCTGCGAGGCATCCTTCTGGGCGACCAGAAGGATCTGCTTATCGTCGGCCATGACGTCTTCAAGGGCGCGAACGGATTTTTCGCGACCGACGAAGAGCGGCACGATCATGTGCGGGAACACAACGATGTCGCGTAAGGGCAGAACCGGGAACAACTTACCTTTGGGAACGCTCACCACTCACCTCTTCCTGGCGCCTATTCCAAGGCGCCGTCTTATCGACCGTACCGGTAACGCTTGCCGTCATGCCGGCGCTGCATGAACCTCGGCAGATCAGGCTGGCGTTCCAACATCACCGCGGCGGTCGGCCGCGTAGCTGTACAGCGGCTTCGCTCGGCCTTCTGCGACCTCGGCGTTGACGACAATCTCTTCAACGCCTTCCAAACCGGGGAGGTCAAACATCGTGTCGAGCAAGATGCCTTCCATAATGGAACGCAAACCGCGGGCCCCGGTTTTCCGGGAAATGGCCTTGCGGGCCACCGTTCGCAGCGCGTCATCCGTAAATGTAAGTTGGACATTCTCCATGTCAAACAGGCGCTGGTACTGCTTCGACAGGGCGTTTTTCGGCTTGGTGAGAATTTCCACCAGCGCTTTTTCGTCCAAATCCATCAGGGTCGCGATCACGGGCAAGCGACCCACGAATTCCGGGATCAGGCCGTACTTCAGCAAATCTTCCGGCTCGATCTCTTTCAACAGTTCACCGGTCTGACGGTCGTCGGTGCTCTTCACGTCAGCGCCGAAACCAATGCCAACACCACGACCACGCTGCGAGATGATCTTTTCCAGACCCGCGAAAGCGCCGCCGCAGATGAACAGAATGTTGGTCGTGTCGACCTGCAAGAATTCCTGCTGCGGATGCTTGCGCCCGCCTTGCGGCGGCACGGAGGCAACGGTGCCTTCCATGATCTTGAGCAGAGCCTGCTGCACGCCTTCACCCGACACGTCGCGCGTGATGGACGGGTTGTCGGACTTGCGGCTGATTTTGTCGATTTCGTCGATGTAGACGATGCCGCGCTGCGCACGCTCGACGTTGTAGTCGGCGGCCTGCAGCAGCTTCAGAATGATGTTTTCAACGTCTTCACCGACGTAACCGGCTTCCGTCAGCGTGGTCGCATCGGCCATCGTGAACGGCACATCGAGGATGCGCGCCAAAGTCTGAGCCAACAGCGTCTTGCCCGAGCCCGTGGGGCCGCACAGCAGGATGTTCGACTTTGCGATCTCAACGTCGGCGCCCTTGGTCTGGTTCGACAGGCGCTTGTAGTGGTTGTGAACGGCAACCGAGAGAACCTTCTTGGCGTAGTCCTGGCCGATCACGTAATCGTCCAAAACCTTGCGAATATCGCGCGGCGAAGGCACGCCTTCGCGCGATTTCACCAGGTTGGTCTTGTTCTCTTCGCGAATGATGTCCATGCACAGTTCGACGCATTCATCGCAGATGAATACCGTCGGGCCCGCAATCAACTTGCGCACCTCGTGCTGGCTCTTCCCGCAAAACGAGCAGTAGAGCGTGTTTTTCGAATCACCACTCGATGACTTTGTCATCGCTTAAACTCCTGGCCAGCTTGGCATTACGGCCTCAAGCACCGGCTGACTACTATATCTCGTATGTTACCCGACAGTTCCGGGCTGGCAAACATTGTTAGCGACAGGCCACCACCGCGCGCAATGTTAACCATAGTTTAGATGGCCCCCGACTCGCTTCATCAACTGCCGATAGGGCCATGACCACATCTTGGGTTCCGCAGTTTGCGCTGCAGACCGATTCCGGATCAAATTTACAGGCGGACGGGGCCAATTATGGCGACTCGGTTTGCCGGTCGCCTTACGATTTAGCGTCGTCTTTCGCCTTTTCGTCGGCCTTTTCGGACTTCGGGCGCTGTGTGACAACTTCATCGATCAGGCCGAATTCTTTGGCTTCGGCCGCATTCATGAAATTGTCGCGGTCCATGGCTTTTTCGATTTGTTCGATCGATTTGCCGGTGTGCGTCACATACATCTGGTTCAAGCGCGCACGCAGCGTCAGAATTTCGCGAGCTTGAATTTCGATGTCCGCCGCCTGGCCTTGGAAGCCGCCTGAGGGCTGGTGGATCATGATGCGCGCATTGGGCAACGCGAAACGCTTGCCCTTCTCGCCCGCCGTCAGCAATAGCGAGCCCATCGAAGCGGCTTGGCCCATGCAGAGTGTCGAAACGTTGCAACGGATGTATTGCATCGTATCGTAGATTGCCAAGCCCGACGTCACCACGCCACCCGGCGAGTTGATGTAGAAGGCGATGTCTTTATTCGGGTTCTCGGACTCGAGGAACAGCAACTGCGCGCAGATCAGCGTTGAAACGCCGTCATGTACCTGGCCGTTCAAGAAGATGATGCGCTCTTTCAAAAGACGCGAGTAGATGTCGAACGAGCGCTCGCCGCGGTTGGTCTGCTCGATGACCATCGGCACGAGGGTATTGTTGTAAACCTCAATCGGATCGCGATCGCGCATTGCTCTACCCCAACCTGAAAAAAGACGGACCCAACGTCCGAAACGAGTTTCTTTAGATAAGGCGCTTTCGGCTCCACGCAAGGTGCTTAAGTGCGCCCTGCGTCGAGCCTCAAAGCGCTTACATCAAGGGCTCTTAGATCAAACCCATCGGAGTCTCGGGGTCTTTTTCCAACTCTTCAATAGAAACTTCCTTCGTCGACACCTTTGCCAATTCCAGAATGAAATCGACAACCTTGTCTTCGAATACCGGCGCGCGCAGCGATTCCAGCGCTTCCGGCGTATTCTTGTAATAATTGACGACGGCCTGTTCCTGGCCGCGGAAACGGCTGGCTTGCTCCATCACGGCGCGGCCCAGTTCTTCCGGGGTCACGGCGATGTTGTTCTTGGTGCCGACGTCCGACAGCAACAAGCCTAAGCGCACGCGGCGCTCGGCGATGGCGCGGTACTCTTTGCGCAGATCATCGTCGCTTTTCTTCGCATCGTCGGCATCCAATTGGTTGGCCGATTTCGCTTGCTCGATTTGCTTCCAGATGGCGTCGAACTCGGCGTCCACCATGCCTTCCGGCACCGGGAACGTTTCGATTTCCGACAGCTTATCCAAAAGCGTGCGCTTCAAGCGCAGGCGGGCAATACGGTCGTGGTTGGACTGCAAAACTTCACGGCTTTTGCTCTTCAGCGTGTCCAGGCTTTCTTCGCCCAGCTTTTTCGCGAAATCATCGTTCAGCGCCGCGACTTCGATCTCGTGAATTTCCTTCACGGTCACATTGAACACGGCATCTTGGCCGGCCAGTTCAGCGGCGCCGTAGTCGGCCGGGAATTTCACGTTCACGACGACTTTATCGCCCGCGGTCGCGCCGACCAGTTGATCTTCGAAGCCGGGAATAAATTGACCCGAGCCCAGTTCCAGCTTGGTGTCAAAGCCCGTGCCGCCATCGAAGGCCACATCGTTCAGCTTGCCCACGAAGTCGATGACCAGAACGTCGCCGTTCTTGGCCTTGCGGTTTTCGGTGATGGCTTTGGTGGTCTTGTTGGCTTGGGTCAGGGCTTCAAGCGCCTTGTTCAGCACCTCGTCGGTGACGGGGGCGACCCACTTTTCCAGTTCGATCTTCTTGAAGTCCGGCGTGGCGATGTCCGGGAGCACTTCGACCTTCACGTCGAATTCCAGATCCTTGCCTTCAGCAAAGTTCACCAGTTCGATCTTCGGCTGCATGGCCGGCTTCAGCGACTTCTCAGTGATCACCGACTGCGCCGTGTCATTGATGGCCTTGTCCAGCACTTCGCCCATCACCGATTGGCCGAAGCGCTTCTTCAAGAGATTCATCGGCGCCTTGCCAGGACGGAAGCCAGGTAAACTTACCTGTTGGCCCACTTCGACCAGACGCGCATTCATACGCTCTTCGATAATCGAAGCGGCGATGACGACATTATATTCGCGCTTCAGCCCCTGAGCGGTCTTTTCGGTGATTTGCATGGCCTCGTCTCGTGCTCCCAATACTCGTGTCTTTGAATTCTGTTGAACCCTAATCGTTCTCGCCGCCCAGGCTGGGTTAAGCCGGACGTGTCATCCCCGTAAAGCGTCGCAGAAACCTAATGGCGTGGTGCGGGTGAAGGGACTCGAACCCCTAAGGCCTTTCAGCCACTAGGACCTAAACCTAGCGTGTCTACCAATTCCACCACACCCGCTGGGCTGTCGGGTACGCTACCCGTCGGAATGCCGCATTCGTTTAATGGGGCGCGCAGCATTTCACAAGGGAAAGCCTTTGCGCCTGATCGCGCCTGTTGTGGAGCTTACTGTAAGCACTATGCGAGAGCATCAGATATGACTTGAAGTAATTTATATAACTAATTGTTATAAAATAGATTTAATTACGTCACCGACTGTATCGGTCAGGGTTTCGGCGATCAAGCCGGCCCCCAGGGTTTCACCGGCTTTCGCGTGAATCCAGGCCGCGGCCGCGGCCGCATGCCAGGGCGTCATCCCCTGCGCCAAAAGCCCCAGAATAAGACCCGCCAGAACGTCACCCGAGCCTCCGGTCGCCAGCCAGGGGGCCGCGATGGTGTTGATGGCCACCCGGCCATCGGGGGCAGCCACCACGGTATCAGCCCCTTTCAGCAGCACCACCGCCCCGCTGAGTTGGGCGGCCTTGCGGGCCTGGTCGATCTTCGATCCCTTGGCGGCAAATAACCGGCGGAATTCAGCTTCATGCGGGGTCAGCACGACCCCAGCGGTGCGGGACTTAATGGCCTCGAACAGCAAGGGCGGGTCGGCCGCAAAGGACGTCAGGGCGTCCGCATCCAGGACCAAGGGCCGATTGGTGCCCAGCACTTTTAACGTCAGGGCCGAAGTTGAAGCCCCCACGCCGGCCCCCGGCCCGATCAGAATCGCATTCTTGCGATGGTCGCTAAGAATGTCGTCCAGGTCGGCACTGCTTTCGAGCACCTTCACAAAGGCCCCCGGTTGGTCGCCGGCATAAAGGCCGAACGCCCGCGCCGGTACGGCGTAGGTCAGCAACCCTGCCCCCGCCTTGCGTGCGGCATGACCGGCCAGGCGTGACGCACCCGTCATATCGGCCCCACCGAAAATCAACCCATGACCGCGCTTGTATTTGTGCGATTGCCAATCGGGGTGCGGCAGCGACCACAAGGCTGTGCTGTTGACCCAGGCTGCGGGTTTGATGGTGTCCAGCACATCATCCGGAATGCCGATGTCGGCCACGACTAACGCGCCGCATAACTGGCGCGCCGGATACAGCACGTGCGCGGGCTTCGGCTTGAAGAACGTCACGGTCAGCGCGCACGCCGGCGCGACACCGGGTGTGGCCAGATCAGCCGGCAGCACAACGCCGCGATCCCCATGGACACCGCTCGGCACATCGACAGCGATGCAGATGAGTTGGAGCTCGTTGATACGCGTGATGACACGGGCTGCATCACCACTTAAGCCGCGATTGAGCCCCGCCCCAAACAAGGCATCGAGCACCATGGGACGCACGGCCAGCAACGCCTCAATGGTGTCGGCGGTGATGGGCGCAATCAGCCCGCCCATTCCACGCCACGCCTGCGCATTCACGCCCGCATCGCCTTTCAGGCTTGCGGCGTCATCCAGCAGCGCCACCTTGACCGGCCAGCCGGCATTGAACAGCAGACGCGCGACCACAAAGCCGTCACCGCCGTTGTTTCCGGGCCCGCACAGGATAACTATGTTTTGCCGCTTCCAGCGTTTTTGAATTTCTCGTGCAATCGCGGTCCCCGCCGCCTCCATTAATGTCAGCGTGGGGATTCCAAGAGCCGCAGCCGCACGGTCGGCGGCGTACATCTCTTCAACCGATAAGACGGCTTGAGGCGTTGGAACAAGGTTTGTCATAGTTTCCTTATGACGAAGTCTCCGATACACATACAGGAAATATACAATCTTCGGCACTGCCCGCATGCTTGCATGGCCGCCGGATATGAAAGATTTGGAGTGATCACGTGCATGTAGTCGTTCTGGGTGCAGGCGTTGTGGGCACCACAACAGCCCTGGCCTTGGCCGAAGGCGGGCATCAGGTCACGGTCATCGACCGTCAGCCAGGCCCTGCCCTTGAAACCAGCTTTGCCAATGGCGCGCAGATTTCCGCCTGCCATGCGAAACCTTGGGCTGCGCCCGATGTTCCGTTCCAGGCATTGAAATGGATGTTCCAGCCCGATGCGCCGTTGCTGTTCCGGCCCATGCGGTGGGACCCGCCCTTATGGGCGTGGGGCTTGCGGTTCTTGCGCAACTGCACCCCTGAGCGCGTGCGCACCAACATGGGCCGCGCGTTACGCGTATCACTTTACAGCCGCGATGTGCTGCGCGCATTACGCCAGCGCACCAACATTCAGTACAACCAAGTCTTAAGCGGAATCTTGCACATCTACCGCACGCGCGACGAGTTTGCCGCCGGGCGCGCCAATGCCGCCAACCTGGAACTGCTAGGCTTGCCGCAGGAAATCTTAAGTCCAGCCGATTGCGTACGCTACGAACCGGCATTGGAGCATGCAGCCAAGACTGATCTTGTCGGCGGTTTGATGAGCCCCGCCGATGAAAGCGGCGACGCGCGGCTGTTCACCGAAGAAGTGATGAAACTGGCCCAAGCGAAAGGCGCGGTGTTCCGGTGGAACGAAACTGTTGTGAAACTGGAAGCTTCAGGTCGCAAAGTCACGCGCGTCATCACCAGTGCCGGAGATATAACGGCCGATGCGTTCGTGCTCGCTGCCGGAAGTTACAGCCCGATGCTGGCGCGCGACCTTGGGCTCGTGCTGCCGATCTATCCGGCCAAGGGTTATTCCATCAGCACCGAGATCACCGTGCCCCACGCGGCCCCGACCATCAGCGTCACCGATGAAACGCGCTACATGGTGTTCTCGCGCCTGGGCAATGTCATGCGCGTGGCGGGAACTGCGGAACTCGCGGGCTGGAACACCAAGCTTGATCCGGTGCGCGTGGCCCCTTTAGTCGCGAACGCCAAAGCGCTGTTTCCCACAGCCTCAGCCTACACCGACGTCAACCCGTGGTGCGGCTTGCGCCCGACAACGCCGGACTCGGTTCCCATTCTGGGCCGCACGCGCATAGAAAATCTGATGCTGAACACTGGCCACGGCACACTGGGCTGGACCATGGCAGCCGGGTCAGCGCACATCATCGCCGACCTGATGGCCGGCCGCACGCCCGAGATCGATATGAATGGTTTGGGATTAGATCGCTTTGGCGCTTAGCGTTTCAGTGCTTAGCGTTTCAATGCTTAGCGCTTCGGTTTGGCTTTGCCGTAACCGCAATCGCATTTGATTGACGGCTTCACGACCTTGGCGATCAAGGGCGAGCCTTTGACGTTGCGGTCGCTGGGCTCCCACCGGAATTCAGCGCCGCACTTGTCGCATTCCTGGCGGCGTGGAAATTGCGGCTGCGTATCGACCTGATCCTTCGGCATGGGTCCCTGTTCCCTTCAAGCCCACATTACCAAGTACGCTAATGCTTTCGCTCGGTCAGTTTCGCCGGCATTCCGAACGCGAGCGCACGGCATTCAACACCCATCTGGCTGCCGGTGCCGCTGCTGCGCGGCATACCCAGCACCACCGACGGCGTTTCCTCGTACAAACGATAAACAATCTGCGGCATCCACATGTCGTCGGTCAGACCCGCCTGGCCGGCCTTGGCGAATTCGTCCTGGCTTGTGAAGAAGTGCGCTGACCCACCGCCTTTGGCGGGCTTGCCGACAATCACCGCCAGCGGGAAACCGGGGTGCGATAAATATTCTTTGGCGTCACGAATGACGATGCCGCCGTCGGTTTTGCGTTCCACCGAAATCACGCGCGGCATCTCGTCGGTGAATTTCTCGCGTGCGGCGGCCGCGGCAATCCAGCGCACTGTATCGCGCACGAACACTTGCTGGTCGGGCTCGAAGAACACGCGCCACAAATAGTCGTACGCGAAAGTGCGACGTTGCTCGTCGTTATTGAGATCAAGACCGGCCGACTTTACACCCGGCTTCAAAAAACGATCAGCAGCGCGGTTGAAATCAGCCACCGACAGATAGGTGAACCCGTACCCGGCGTTTTCGCGCAGCTTTACAAGAATGAGATCGGGATGCCGTCTGGTCGTATCACTCACGGTTCTTGTCACTCACGATCTTCGTTTTCCCCACACTCGCCCGCCTGCGCCCGCGCCAACAGTCGCAGGCGAAAAACAATGCGCACTATTCTTTTCAGGCCGCGCCATCAAAACAAGCAC
>JAEUKL010000162.1 GCA_016793005.1 Rhodospirillaceae bacterium
CAGTGCCGCGCAAATGTCAGCCACATGACGGACGGAGATGGTGGGGCTTTAAGCCTGCTTCTTGGCCAGGCCGGGCTTGGTGTGCGCCGTCAGCTTGTAGGCGTAGACGCAATCGTTGCCGGGTTTCACGCCAACATCGCCCTTGGCCCCCTGGCCCACAAAGTATTCGGCAATTTCACCGGCTTGCAGTTCAGACGGCGCTTGGCGCGCCAGACCGTAATCGCCTTTCTTAAAGCCGTGGGCTTTGAACAGCTGGGTCTTCGGGTCTGCCGTGCTACCGATGTACCATTCGCGCACATTGCCGCCGTTACGGCCAATGAACGCGGAAATGTCATCCATGATCTCGGACTTGCTTTTGGACATCGTCAGACTTTCAAACCTGTACTCTGTAAATCTCTTTTCGTAGCCTGGGCGCGGGCTTAACCCATTTTGGGACCAGGATGTCTTACGCTGAAGCCTGCACCGCGGTTGCATAGCTTTTGGCATATCAGGCCTGCGATTGCGGATTAGTTCAAGCCGCGCTACACCCTTTGGATGTTTGGCTGGGGAGGCCCGACATTAGACGATTTAAGTCTAGGACTTTGATTTGTAGGTATTCTTTGACATGACGACGCTTGTTCGACCCTTCCGGGGCTTGCGCCCAACCCCTGAGGCTGCTGCTAACGTGGCTGCTCCGCCGTATGACGTGCTAAATTCAGCCGAAGCCAAGGCGAAAGCGCAAGGCAAGCCGCACAGCTTTTTGCACATCTCAAAGCCCGAGATCGATCTGCCCGACGGCACCGATGTGTATTCGCCCGCTGTCTACCAAAAAGGCGCGGATAATTTTAACGCGCTGATCAAGTCAGGCGTGTTGGTGCGCGACGATGCGCCCAGCTACTACGTCTACCGTATGCGCATGGGAGCCCACACCCAGACGGGTTTGGCGTTTGTGGCGTCAGTCGCCGACTACGACACCAACCGCATTCGCAAGCACGAGTTCACGCGCCCCGACAAAGAAGACGACCGCGTGCGCCAGATCGAAGCACTCAATGCACAGACAGGCCCGGTGTTGCTGGCCTATCGCAAGCATGCCGAAGTACAGAATATTTTGATGGAAGCCGCCCGCGCCGAGCCTTTGTACGAAGTCAAAGGCGAGTACGGCGTGATCCACAGCGTGTGGCGCATTGATGATCCGGCCGCAGTCGAGCGTATTACGACGGCCTTCGATGCCATGGATGCGTTGTACATCGCCGACGGTCACCATCGTTCGGCCGCGGCATCACGTGTTTCTGCGAAGAAGAAAACAGAAAGCGCCTCATATTTTCTGGCCGTGGCGTTCCCGCACGACCAGATGCGCATCCTCGACTACAACCGCGTGATCAAAGATCTCAACGGTCTGTCGATCGATGATTTCCTGAAGAAAATTCGCACCAAGTTCATCGTGACCACGCACGGCCAGCAATACGCGCCGCTGTCGCCCACGCACTTCGGCATGTATTTGAAGGGGCCCGATCAAAAAGGTCAGTGGTATGAGCTGGTGATCCAGCCCGATCTGGTGCCGGCCAAAGATCCGGTGGGCCAGTTGGATGTGAGTCTGCTGCAAAACAACCTGATTGCGCCGATTCTGGGCATTGCTGATCCGCGCCGCGACAAGCGCATCGACTTTGTCGGCGGTATTCGCGGGCTGACGGAACTGGAAGAGCGCGTGAACTCGGGCGATATGGCCGTTGCCTTCGCACTTCATGCCACACGCATGGATCAGCTGATGGCGGTCGCCGATGCCGGCGAAGTGATGCCGCCCAAGTCGACGTGGTTCGAGCCCAAGCTGGCCGACGGCTTGGTCAGCCACGTTCTCGATTAAGTAGGGCTGCCTCACAATGTCTGCGGGCCTGCCGAAAGTCATTGTCGTTGCAGGGCCGACGGCCAGCGGAAAATCCCCATTAGGTCTGTGCCTTGCCGATGCGCTGGACGGCGTGGTCATTAATGCCGACAGCATTCAGTGTTACCGCGATCTGCCGCTGCTGACCGCGCGCCCCAGTGCCGCCGATGAACTGACCGCGCCGCATCGGTTGTATGGGTTTCTGGACCCTACCGAGATTTTGTCGGCCAATGCCTGGGCAGCGAAAGCGGCTGATGAAATCCGCACGGTTGTTGAAGCCGGTCAGCAACCCATTCTTGTGGGCGGCAACGGCTTTTATCTCCGCGCCCTAATGACCGGCTTGTCGGACATTCCTGCTATTCCGGCTGGCGTCCGCGATGCCACACGCGAACTTGCCGCCGACATTGGTGCCGTAGCGCTTCATGAAAAATTAGCCGCACGCGATCCGGCCACAGCACAACGTTTGAAGCCGGGCGACACACAGCGCATCGCGCGCGCCTGGGAAGTGTTGGAAGCAACGGGTCAGCCGCTCTCGTACTGGCAGGCGCAACCCAACAAGAGGCCGATCGATGCCAACTATGTCTCGATCTTGGTCCAGCCCGAACGAGAAGAACTTTATAACGCCTGTGACCTTCGGTTCATGATGATGCTCGAACTCGGCGCCCTCAACGAAGTGAAGGACCTCATGGCGCGCAATGTTCCCATGAAGGCCCCAGTCATGCGGGCCTTAGGGGCGGTCGATCTGGCCCAAGTTGCATCAGGCTTGATGGACTTACCCACAGCGACGGAACGCGCCCAGGCGGCCACCCGGCAGTACGCGAAGCGGCAGACAACCTGGTTCCGAAATCAGTTTCGTGCGGATTACAGGATAGAAACGAAATTTTCAGAAAGTTTATTTCAAAATATCTTTCCGGAAATTCGTCATTTGGTGTTGACCTAGATTAGGGTGCCGACTAGGTTACGCGCCTTCTCAGGGACCTTTCCCCAGGTTTTCTGCGGGTTTCCGGCCTTTTTGGCCTCCTGATCTAACGTTTTGACGTAACAACGAGTCGTGTCATGCCCGATACCGGGATCACAGAAGAGCGCCTGAACGGCGCCGCCATCGTCCTTAAAGCCCTGCAAGAACAAGGGGTTGATGTCATTTTTGGCTATCCGGGCGGCTCGGTTCTTCCGATTTACGACGAGTTGTTCAAGCAGAACAGCATCCGCCACGTTTTGGTGCGCCACGAGCAGGGTGCCGTCCATGCGGCAGAGGGCTATGCGCGCTCGACGGGCAAGGTGGGCGTGGTGCTGGTCACCTCGGGCCCCGGTGCCACCAATGCCGTGACCGGCCTGATGGACGCGTTGATGGATTCAATTCCGGTCGTGTGTCTCACGGGCCAAGTGCCCACGCACTTGATTGGGAATGATGCCTTCCAAGAAGCCGACACCACGGGCATCACGCGGCCCTGTACGAAACACAACTACCTCGTGAAAGACGTCGACCAGTTGGCGCGCACGGTGCACGAAGCGTTTTTTGTGGCGAAGTCCGGCCGTCCGGGCCCGGTGGTCATCGACTTGCCGAAAGATGTGGTGATGGCGCTGGGGACGTATACCGAAGCGCCCAAAACCAGCGCGCCCTCGAAGCAACACACGGCCTACAAGCCGCGCGTGGTGCCGGATCGTGCCGCTGTCGAAGCCGCAGTTGAGTTGAT
Source organism: Rhodospirillaceae bacterium (assembly GCA_016793005.1). Classification (GTDB taxonomy): domain Bacteria; phylum Pseudomonadota; class Alphaproteobacteria; order Rhodospirillales; family Rhodospirillaceae. Next base: position 3,553 of record JAEUKL010000162.1, read on the forward strand.
GCGTAATTCCAAACGCCCGGTGTTCTACACCGGCGGCGGCGTCATCAATTCCGGCACGCGCGCGTCTGAACTGCTGCGCGAGTTGGTGAAACTCACAGGCTTTCCGATTACATCCACGCTGATGGGCTTGGGCGCATTTCCGGCGGCTGACGAACAGTGGTTGGGCATGTTGGGTATGCACGGCTTGTACGAAGCCAACCTGGCCATGTTCCACTGCGATGTGATGATCAACATCGGTGCGCGCTTTGATGACCGCGTGACCGGTAACTTGAAATTCTTCTCGCCGAATTCGAAAAAAATTCACGTCGATATCGACCCCAGTTCGATCAACAAGAACGTGATCGTCGATATTCCGGTGCTGGGCGACTGCGCCCATGTGCTGGAAGAGATGATCAAGATCTGGAAAGAGAAGGGCGGCTCGAAGGTTGAAGCCAAAGCGCACAAAACCTGGTGGCGTCAGATCGAAGAGTGGCGCGCGCGCGATTGCCTGAAGTTCGAACAGAAGGGCAAGATCATCAAGCCGCAGTACGCCATTCAGCGTCTGTATGAACTGACGAAGAACCGCAAAACCTTCATCACCACGGAAGTGGGCCAGCACCAGATGTGGGCGGCACAGTTCTATCGGTTTGAAGAACCAAATAGATGGTTAACCTCGGGTGGCCTGGGCACCATGGGTTATGGCTTACCGGCCGCCGTGGGCGCGCAAATGGCGAACCCCGATGCATTGGTGGTGGATATCGCCGGTGAAGCGTCGATCCTGATGAACATTCAGGAACTCTCGACAGCGGTGCAGTTCCGTCTGCCGGTGAAAATCTTCATCATCAACAATCAGTACATGGGCATGGTGCGCCAGTGGCAAGAGCTGCTGCACGGCGGGCGTTACTCGGAAAGTTACACCGATGCGTTGCCCGACTTTGTGAAGTTGGCCGAGGCTTATCACTGCGCCGGCTTACGCGTGTCGGACCCTGACAAGCTCGACGATACGATTAAAGAAATGATGTCGATCAACAAGCCCGTCATCGTCGACGTGCTGGTGGATCAGAAAGAAAACTGCTTCCCGATGATTCCCTCGGGCAAAGCGCATAACGAAATGATTTTAAGCGCCGAAGACACCACGAAAAAGGTGATCACCGGCGAAGGATTGGCGCTGGTCTAACAGGGCTAGCGATGGGGACGCACATGGCGAAAACACCACAAAAACCTGAGCCGGAAGAGCAAGCCGCGAACATTTACGAAGGCTCGATCCCGCTTGCGCGCCTGAAAGACAAAGACATTTACCGCCACGTCATGGCGGTGCTGGTCGATAACGAGTCCGGCGTGCTGGCGCGCGTCGTGGGCTTGTTTTCAGGCCGCGGCTACAACATCGAAAGCCTGACGGTGTCGGAAGTCGATAAGGAAAAGAAACTCTCGCGCATCAACCTCGTCACCTCTGGCACGCGCCAGGTGGTCGAGCAGATCAAAGCCCAGTTGGGCCGGTTGGTTCCTGTACATATCGTGCATGACCTGACGGACGAAGGCCCGTCGGTATCGCGCGAATTGGCGCTGGTAAAAGTGCGCGGTGTCGGCGAGAAGCGCGTTGAAGCGCTGCGGATTGGCGATATCTTCCGCTCGAACGTTGTTGATTCCACCACGGAGTCATTTGTGTTCGAAGTGGTGGGCTCCGATCAGAAGGTTGATGCCTTCATCGACCTCATGAAGCCTTTGGGCCTGGTGGAAGTGTCACGCACCGGTGTTGCGGCCATCGCGCGCGGCACCAAAGGTGTTCAAGAGTAGTTGGGCAAGAGTAATTCAGAAATTTTGGCGCCTTAAGTTTTGGTGGCGCTTAAATAAAAACAAAACGAAACGAACGAGAAACGAAAAGGATTAAGACCATGCGTGTGTATTACGACCGTGATGCCGATGTGAATTTGATCAAAGGCAAAAAGATTGCCGTCGTCGGCTACGGAAGCCAGGGCCATGCCCATATTCTGAACCTGCGCGATTCCGGCGTGAAAGACATCGTGGTGGCGCTGAAAGCGGGCTCGCCCACGCGCAAGAAGGCCGAAGGCGAAGGCTTGAAGGTCATGACGCCGGCTGAGGCTGCCAAGTGGGCCGACGTGATGATGATCCTGACGCCCGATGAATTGCAGGCTGAAATCTATGCGGCTGATATCCGTGACAATTTCAAGCAAGGCGGTGCCTTGGCGTTTGCGCACGGCTTGAACATTCACTTCAAACTGATCGAGCCGCGCCCGGACCTGGACGTGTTCATGATCGCCCCGAAAGGCCCCGGGCACACGGTGCGCTCTGAGTACCAACGCGGCGCCGGTGTGCCGTGCCTGGTGGCCGTTGCGCAAAATGCGTCGGGCAATGCCATGGAACTGGCGTTGTCTTATGCGTCGGCGATTGGTGGTGGCCGTGCGGGCATCATCGAAACCACGTTCCGCGAAGAATGCGAAACCGACTTGTTCGGTGAGCAGGTTGTCCTCTGCGGCGGCTTGAGCCAACTGATTGCCTCGGGCTTCGAAACCCTGGTGGAAGCCGGCTACGCGCCCGAGATGGCGTACTTTGAATGCTTGCACGAAGTGAAGCTCATCGTTGACCTGATGTACGAAGGCGGCATGGCAGACATGCGTTACTCGATCTCGAACACCGCCGAGTATGGCGACTACGTGACGGGTCCGCGCATCATCACCGACGAAACCAAAAAAGAGATGAAGGCTGTCTTGAAAGACATCCAAACCGGCAAGTTCGTCGCCAACTGGATGACCGAGTGCAAAGCGGGCCAGCCCAGCTTCAAGGCCACCCGCCGCATTTGGGCCGAACACCCGATTGAAGAAGTCGGCGGCCGCCTGCGCGCCATGATGCCCTGGCTGAAGGGCGCCAAGAAGGTCGACCGCGCCCGGAACTAAGCGGCTGGACCGGCCTTCTCAGGGCCGGGCCCAGGACCAAAAACGACTAAAAAGCGTATTGATGGACCGGGGGTAGGCCTAAGGCGGGCAGACCTCCGGTTTTTCACATCAAATTAACCCCAGAGGCTCAAATTATTTAATAAGCGGCCTGGAAAAACGATCTTAACGAGTTACAATAAGCCGCTGATTTTTTGGGCATAATGCGGCTTCGGATAAAGGATTGCGCGTGGCTTTCGTGTCTCACACCAGCAAAAATGTCACACCTCTGGCAACGGCCGGAGCGGCGGTGGCGTTTGTGATTGGGGTTGAGGGTGTGGCGTCCGCGCGACTTGCAAAACTGGGTCTGCGACTTAACCGCCCCTGAGCGCTGTTCACGATTGAGCGGCATGCGTTCAGGGGCACCAGAATTTTTCGGTTTCGTCGCTCCTCGTGTTTCCGCGCCAAGCAAAACGCATCTATGACCCAGTCGTGAGCAGAACAATGAATACCAACAACCGCGTCATTATTTTCGACACCACCTTGCGAGACGGCGAACAGTCTCCGGGGGCGTCAATGAATAAAGAAGAAAAAATCCGCATCGCCAAAATTTTGGAAGAGATGCGCGTTGATGTCATAGAAGCCGGTTTCCCCATCGCCAGCCAAGGCGACTTTGAGGCGGTAGAAGCCGTCGCCAAGGAAATCAAAAATTCCATCGTCTGCGGTTTGGCGCGCGCCGCCAAAGGCGACATCGACCGCTGCGCCGAAGCGATCAAACCGGCCAAGCGTGGTCGCATCCACACGTTCCTCTCCACCAGCCCGCTGCACATGAAGTACAAGCTGCAGATGGAGCCGGATGCCGTGCATCAAATGATCATCGATAGCGTGACGCGCGCGCGTACGCACACCGATGACGTGGAGTGGTCGGCTGAGGACGGCTCGCGCACGGAGCACGACTTCCTGTGCCGCTGCGTTGAATCGGCTATTAAAGCGGGCGCCCGCACCATCAACATCCCGGATACCGTGGGCTATACGGTTCCTGATGAATATGCGGCGTTGATCGCCATGCTGTTCAACCGCGTGCCCAACATCGATAAGGCCATTATCTCGGTGCACTGTCATAACGACTTGGGCTTGGCTGTCGCCAATTCGCTGGCGGCCGTGAAAGCCGGCGCGCGCCAAGTGGAATGCACCATCAACGGCCTTGGCGAACGCGCAGGCAACGCGGCGATGGAAGAAATCGTCATGGCGCTGCGCACCCGCCAGGACAACATGCCGTTCAAGACCGACATCAACACGGAATTGATCACGCGCGCCTCGCATATGGTTTCGACGATTACCGGCTTCCCGGTGCAACCCAACAAAGCCATCGTCGGCGCCAATGCCTTCGCGCACGAGTCCGGTATTCACCAGGACGGCGTTTTGAAGAACGCGCAGACCTACGAAATCATGACCCCTGAATCGGTTGGCTTGCGAAAATCCAACCTGGTGATGGGCAAGCATTCGGGCCGCCATGCGTTCCGCGCCAAATTGGAAGAGTTGGGCTACAACCTCGGCGACAACGCTGTGAACGATGCGTTCAAGCGCTTCAAAGATTTGGCCGATAAGAAGAAGGATGTTTTCGACGACGATATCATCGCATTGGTGGATGATGCCGTGGTGCGCGAAAACGACCGCATTAAATTCGTGTCGCTGGAAGTTGTGGCCGGCACCAAAGTGGCCAAGCAGCGCGCTGAACTGGAACTCGATATCGACGGCGAAGTGAAATCCACCGTTGCTACAGGCGACGGCCCGGTGGATGCGCTGTTCAACGCCATCAAGCAGCTCACGACCTCGACCCAGAATTTGCAGATCTACCAAGTGAATGCAGTCACCGGCGGCACCGATGCCCAAGCCGAAGTGATGGTGCGCCTGGAAGAGAACGGTAAGACGGTTCAGGGCCAGGGTGCCGACACCGATACGCTGGTGGCGTCGGCCCGCGCTTACATTAACGCGCTGAACAAACTGCTGGTGAAGCGGCAGAAGTCAGCGCCGGCTGAAATGAATAAAGCTGAAATTACGGCGCATGCGTCTTAATGGTTTGATGAAGAACTTGTTGATGACGCATGTAGAGACAGTTTTCGAATGAGATCACGAGGCCGCCCCGGCACACGTCTGGGCGGCCTCGCTTTAACCCGCTGTGCCGAGCTTAGAAGGCAGGCACAAACAAAGAGTAGAAAAAGGAAGAAAACGGGATGTTTTCGCGGCTTACCGGATGGTTATCAAACGACATGGCGATCGACCTGGGCACAGCGAACACGCTGGTCTACGTGAAGGGCAAGGGCATCGTCTTGAACGAGCCGTCCGTGGTGGCGCTGGCCGAAGTCAAAGGCCGCAAGCAAGTCCTCGCTGTTGGTAACGAAGCCAAGCAGATGCTGGGCCGCACGCCCGGCAACATCCAAGCCATTCGCCCGCTTCGTGACGGCGTCATCGCCGACTTCGAAGTCGCCGAAGAAATGATCAAGCACTTCATCCGTAAGGTGCATAACCGCCGTTCGTTTGCAGCGCCTCTGGTGATCGTGTGCGTGCCCTCGGGCTCCACGGCGGTTGAGCGTCGCGCCATTCAAGAGTCCGCCGAAGCGGCGGGCGCACGCAAAGTATTCCTGATCGAAGAACCCATGGCCGCGGCCATCGGCGCGGGCCTGCCCGTCACTGAACCTACCGGCAGCATGGTGGTCGATATCGGCGGCGGCACCACTGAAGTGGCCGTCCTCTCGTTGGAGGGCATCGTGTACGCGCGCTCGGTGCGCGTGGGCGGCGATATGATGGACGAAGCCATCATCAACTACATCCGCCGTCACCATAATCTTCTCGTGGGTGAAAGCTCGGCCGAGCGTACCAAGAAGCAGATCGGTTGCGCCTGCCCGCCGGAACACGGCGACGGCGAAACCATGGTGATCAAAGGCCGGGACCTCATGAACGGCGTGCCGAAGGAAATCGTCATCAGCCAGCGCCAGATCGCCGAAGCCCTGGCCGAGCCGGTCACGGCCATTATCGATGCCGTGAAGATGGCCTTGGAGCATACGCCGCCGGAATTGGCGGCGGACATCGTCGACAAGGGCATCGTGCTGACGGGCGGTGGCGCCATGCTGCACAACCTCGATTTCGTGCTGCGCCATGCCACGGGCTTGCCGGTGTCGATTGCCGATGACCCATTGAGCTGCGTCGCCATGGGCACGGGCAAGACCTTGGAAGACAAGCGCCTGCGCAACGTGCTGACGACGGTTTATTAAAGATTTCGGCCTAGGCTAGTCCTGGGGACTATAAAACGAGGGGGTTCAAGGTGGTACGGCAGACAACCGGACAGATTACCCGGTTAGGGACGCTGAAAACGCTTATTCAGCGCTTTGCCTTCCTGTCCCTGATTGCTCTGACGTTCGCCCTGATGCTGATCGGCAAGGCCGATACGGTGCTGGTCGAGCGTGCGCGCGTCGCCATTACCGATGCGGTGGTGCCGATTTTGCGCATCCTGTCCGAACCTGCCAACGCTGTTGCCAGCGCAATTTCCAACTTCCGCGAATTGGCGGCTATTCGCGAGCAGAACTCGACCTTACGCGAAGACAACGAGCGCTTGCTGCAATGGCAGGCCATTGCGCAAAGATTGGAAGCCGAAAACCGCTCTCTCAAAGCGCTCCTAGCCCTGGCGCCTGAGCCCACAGCCGCGTTCGTCAGTGCGCGGGTTGTCGGCGATACGGGCGGGGCTTTTGCCCAAAGCGTGATCGTGACTGCCGGCGCCAACGAAGGTGTCGGTAAAGGCGACGTGGTGATGACCGGTGAAGGCCTAGTAGGCCGTGTGCTGCAATCGGGGTCCAGGTCATCGCGCGTGCTGCTGATCACCGATATCAACTCGCGCATTCCTGTTGTCGTGGGTGATGCCGCCAATCGTGCGATCTTAGTGGGTGATAACGGCTTGCGGCCACGGTTGCTGTATACGGGCGCTAAAACCATTGTCACGCCGGGCGACAAGGTGATGACGTCGGGCGATGCCGAAGCGTTTCCGCCGGGTCTACCTGTGGGCCGTGTCGCGCGTGTGCAAGACGGCGTGATTACAGTCGAGCCCTATGTCTCGCGTGATAAGTTGCAGCATGTGCGCATTGTCGATTACGGCCTGACCGGCATTTTGAATACCGACACGCCGCCGCAACCTGCACCAGCGCCTCCTGCGCCGCCCCCGGCGGCTGCCATTCCGGCCGAGCCAACGGTCGCCCAACCTACTGTGACGGACCCCTAAGCCATGCATCGCACGACGATGTGGCAGAAAGTCGATCACGTCGCGCGGCTGTGCGTGCCGATCAGCGTCACCGTGTTTCTGATGATCTGGGGGTTGATC
>JAEUKL010000410.1 GCA_016793005.1 Rhodospirillaceae bacterium
ACGACAACCCGGATGTGAAAGCCGCGCAGGACATCATGCGCGATCTGAAATCGCTGACGGCCCAGCAATCCAAACTGCTGGAAGAGACCTTCAAGCAGGCGCGCGAGAACCAGCTCAAGCAACAGAGCGGCCAACAACAAAACAGCCCGCAAGCTCAGTCACAGCAAGCTCAGGCGCAGCAGCAGCGCACATCGGAAGCTCAAGAGAAACTGCGCCAGGAGTTGGGCGAGTTGATGGGCCGCATGGCCGAAGCCACGGGCCAGGTACCCAAAAGCATGGGCCAGGCTGAACGCAACATGCGCGAAGCGCGCGATGCATTGAAAGCGGGGGCCGCAAAGCCCGCATCGGATGCACAAGCCGAAGCGTTGGCGAAATTGCAAGACAGCATGGGCGAAGCCAACGATGAGTTGATGCAAGCGTTAGAGCAAAAAGGCCTGTCGGGCACAGTATCGATGCCGGGCGATGGGCAGTCTGGAAATGATCCGCTGGGTCAGCGCAACGGGCCCAACGACGAAACGCAGGTCGAGATTCCCGACGCGCCCGACACCAATAGCATGTCAGAGCGCGTGCGGATTATTCTGGAAGAAATCCGCAAACGCGCATCTGACCGCACGCGGCCCACGGACGAACAAGATTACCTGCGTCGCCTGATGAAACAGTTCTAGGGGCGCTTATTTTTTCGGCGCGTCAGCGCCGGCCCAGCCGATGCGGTAGCCTTGCGCGGCCTGCGGCAGGTCAAGTGTCAACTCGATTTCAAACGACTCACCCGGCGCAAGAATTGCAACCGGCGGTGACTTGGGTGTCGATTCCTGAACCGTTTCTTTCTTCTCGTTGTACAGCTGGATCGTCATCGCGGGCACAGGCTTCACAACTTTATCAATGTTGGAGACGAAGCCTTTGATCACCAGAGTTTCAACGCCCTGAATGCGCCGCTTGCTCTTATTTGATTCTGCCCAACGCAAACCATCGCCCGGCCGCGTTTCGGCAACGCCGGTTTTTTCATAGAACGACTTCATCCACGGCAGCATCCCTTCAACGGCATCGCGACCGAACCACAACAACGCGCCCAAGGCGACAACTGCAAGAGTCGTAACCGTGGCCGTCAGGTAGGCCGGATTGAGGGGCTTGGATTTCTGGCGCTGCGCACGTTTAAAGTTACCGCGCGCGCCCGAGCGCATGTCGCCAAAATCGTCGGCCGCTCCTTCGGTGCCACCTGGCTTGCCGCCGAAATCAGGGCGATCCGCATCGGGGTCGACCAATTCAGCATCTTGATCGGTTTTGCCTTGGAACAGTTCAGAGGCTTCGTCGTCCTCTTCACCCGCACCCGGCCCGTCGCCATCAGCTTTCTTTTTGCCTTCGCCCTGTTTCAGTTCGGCGTCGGCTTTCTTCTTGGCTTCACCTTGCTTTAATTCGGCGTCGGCTTTCTTCTTCGCCTCGCCCTGTTTCAGTTCGGCATCGGCCTTGGCTTTGCCCGGACCACCGGCCGCACCCATGGCCGCCTCGTCATCGCCGCCCTTGTCAAGTTCTTGGCCGTCGTTGCGCGGCGCACCAGGACCGCCCGCAGCACCGGGCTGACCGGGGCCACCGGCTGCACCAGCTTCGGTCATGGATTGACCTGGAGCCCCCGGACCACCTTCGGCACCTTTCACAGATTGACCTGGCGCACCGGGGCCACCTTCGGCACCTTTGACAGACTGGCCCGGAGCCCCCGGACCACCCTCGGCACCTTTGACAGACTGGCCCGGAGCCCCCGGACCGCCCTCAGCACCTTTGACAGACTGGCCCGGAGCCCCCGGACCGCCGGCCGCACCCATCATGGATTGACCAGCCTGACCAGGGCCACCCGCAGCATTGTCGCGCATCGACTGGCCGGCCTGACCCGGCCCGCCTTGCTGACCCATCATCGATTGGCCTGGCTGACCACCCGTCGGGATGGCTTGGTTCTGGTTCCACGACACGGCAGCATCGCCCACCGCACCAGCACCGGCCTGGCCACGCATAGACTGACCACCCAATGCTGGGGCCTGCGGGCCACCTTGAGCGCCAGGCCCCGTCATGGACTGACCCGGCGCACCGTGTGCGCCCGGCATAGCTTGATTCTGGTTCCAGGACACCGCCACGTCGCCCACGGCACCAGCCCCTGCTTGACCCATCATCGAACGCGCGGGACTACCGGGGCCGCCTTGAGCCCCGCCACCCATCATGGATTGTCCCGGCATGCCAGGGCCACCGCCCGGTATCGCCTGATTCTGGTTCCAGGATACGGCTACATCCCCCACGGTGCCGGCACCGGCCTGACCTCGCATAGACTGTCCCGCCATAACGGCGGCTTGAGCGCCTTGCAGACCCTGCTGAGACATCGCACCCGGCGGCATACCCGGACGTTGCTGTCCAGGCATCCCTTGCTGACCCATCATCGACTGGCCCGGCATCTGCGGTGCGCCCGGCATCGGCCGACCGCCCTGATTCCACGAGACCGCCACATCACCCACGGCCCCAGCACCAACCTGACCGCGCATGGACTGCGCTAATTGTGCAGCTTGCGGACCCCCTTGAACGCCTGGAGCCATTGGTTGGCCTGGCATCGGCATCATGCCTGGTGCCATCGCGCCCGGAGACATGCCCGGCGCGGCACCCATGGCCCCAGGGCCTTGATTCGGCATCATGCGCTGCGCCATGCCGGGGGCCGCGCCCATGGCACCCGGCTGACCCTGCATCGGCATTGCCCCGGGTGGCATCCCAGGCGGCATACCCGTGGCGCCCGGCGCACCTGGGGGCATCCCCGGCTGCTGGCCCATGGGACCTTGTTGCATCATCGAGCGGGCAGCTTGGGGGCCACCCGGCATCTGGTTATTGCCACGCTGGCCCTGGAACCAGGATTGAGCCGCCATGGGGGCAGCTTGAACTTGTCCGGCACCGGGCGCTCCGCCCATCACCGACTGCGCACTACCTGGCACCGGCGCGCCAGCCATTGGCGCCATGGGGCCGCGCGCACCTTGCGCCATTTGCGCCGCTTGCGCGCCCGCAGCACCAGCAGCGCCTGCTTGAGGAAGCGGCGCTTTCTGCTGGACCACGCCCGACATCACAGCCTTGGCACGCTCGGCGTACTCTTGGCCCATGATATCGGCGATATCGAGGGTTTCGACCTGGGCTGTTTGGTACCAAGAATGGCCGCAGCTCGCGCACTTCAGCGAGCGACCTTTCTTTCCCAACAACTCAGTCGGAATCTCGAAATGAGCCGTACAATTTGGACAGGTTATCCGCATCTTGCTTCCTGTGACACGACGGCACGCTTTTTATAGTGCCTGTTCTCGTGTTAAGGGGAGCCACTCCACCCACATAACGCCAGTCTGGAGTGAACTGGAAATTCTTCAAACAATCGTTAATGAGTGTCGAAAATGACGGTTAACACAGTACTCTGGCAATAGAATTCAGTGGCCTTGTTTCGGACGAAAACCAAAGAACCCGACGCCGACCCCATCCAACTGGAGGGTGTCGCGTTCCAATATGGCAACAGCCCCACCATTCTCTCTGATTTGACCTTAAGCCTGCCTGCGGGGTCGTTCCACTTCCTGACGGGGGCGTCCGGGGCTGGCAAAACCTCGCTCTTAAGCCTGCTCTACCTCACCAACCTGCCCACAGGCGGACAAGTTCGGCTGTTTGGGCAGGATGTCGCCAAAGCGTCGCGCAACCGCCGCGCCCAGATCCGGCGCAACCTGGGTGTCGTCTTTCAGGATTTCCGCCTGCTCGACCATCTCTCAGCCTTCGATAACGTCGCACTGCCGCTCCGCGTGGCCGGGGTCGCCGAAGATACGGTGCAAGCCAATGTGTCGGAGCTGCTGCGCTGGGTGGGACTTGAGGGTTTGTTCGATGCGCCGCCGGAAGTGTTGTCGGGCGGACAAAAGCAGCGCGTGGCTATCGCGCGGGCAGTGGTGGGCCAACCCAAATTGATTCTCGCCGACGAACCCACAGGTAACGTGGACGATGCAATTGCAGAGCGGCTGATGCAGCTCTTTGTCGAACTGCACAAACTCGGCACATGCGTGATTGTGGCCACGCACAACGAACGCTTGGTGGAACGCTATCCGTTCCCGCGCCTGCATATCGAACGCGGTGCAGTGAGTGTGTTGCCCGCGAAAGCGCGCCCAGCGACCGAGGAGGCATAGCCATGCGCTCTGCCTTGCCGTCTCCGCGCCAATCGACCATGGGCCATTTTATCGCCGGCATCGTCGCGGTGCTGGTCTTCATTTCCGGCATTGCCCTTACGGCGGCCGGTTCCATCGGGGGGTTGTTGAACACCTGGAACGCCAGCGTCACCGGAACACTGACTGTGCAAATCCCAGGGCCTGCTGCCGACGCCGACAAAGCCGTCACCAGCGCATTGCACGCAGTCCAGGCCATCGACGGCGTGAAGCAAGCCCACATCGTGCCGCGCAAAGAAGCCCAAGAGCTTCTGAAACCGTGGCTGGGGGATACGCAGTTGATCGCGGACCTGCCGCTGCCCGCACTGCTGGATGTGGAACTGACGGCACCGTCCGCGCAATCCATCGATCGCGTGACCGCTGCCGTGAAAGCGGCGGCTCCAGCGGCCCTGATCGACGACCACCGCGTATGGCTGAACCGCATCGCGGAATTTGCGTCGGCCCTGAGTTACATCGCCTTCGCGCTGATTGGGCTTTCACTGGCCGCACTGACATTGACCGTCATCTTCGCCACACGCGCCAGCCTGACCGAGTATACGTCGGTCATAGAAGTGCTGCACTTGGTCGGTGCGCGCGATAGCACCATCGCATCGCAGTTTTCGTGGCGCGCGGTGCGGCAGGCGTTGTGGGGCGGCTTGATTGGGCTGATCGTCTTCGGGCCAGCCTTGCTGGGTCTGTCGTGGTTCGCCAAACGCATTGATCCCGGTATTCTGCCGCCGCTCACCTTGCCGCTGGCGTATTGGATAGGGCTTGCAACGCTGCCGATTGCCGCAGCGGTCATTGCCTATGGTGTCGCGCGCGCCACCGTTGGGCGTGTGCTGCGCGCCATGGTTTAAAGCGCAGTGGTTTGAGCGCTGATCCTCTTGCGTAAGCCGCATTTCGTGTAATCTAGGCACATGATCCGCTTTCTGAAAATTGTTGCGATCACCATCATGAGCGCGGTTGCGCTGTGGGCCGCCGGCTGGGTGTGGTTTGCCTCGACCCTGCCCACGCACGTTGCAAATACGGACAGTAAAACGGATGCGATTGTGGTGCTGACGGGCGGCAGCGGCCGCGTCGAGGAAGGTTTGCAACTTCTGCACGACGGCTTGGCGGCGCAATTGTTTATATCGGGTGCCGGTGGCCAAGTCAGCGTCAGCGAACTGGTGCCGGATGATGTCGAGAAAACATCCGACATCGAAAACCGCATTACCCTGGGACACCAGGCAACCGACACGCCGGGTAACGCGATGGAAACCGCGGCCTGGGTCAGGCAAGAAAATGTGAAATCGTTACGGCTGGTGACGGCGGCATTTCATATGCCGCGCAGCCTGATGGAAATGCACGCCGCAATGCCCGGGATCGAAATTGTGCCTCACCCCGTGTTCTCGGATCGCATCAAGACCGATTGGTGGCGCTGGCCGGGCACGGCGAAATTAATTGCCCGCGAGTACACCAAATTCCTGCTGACCTGGCTGCGCATCAAGATGGATGCCGCGGTCGCAAGCCTGTGAGCCCCACCACATGATTATGCTGCGTTCGTGGATCTACGAGGTTGTGTTCATTGTCTGGATCGCATTGGTCGCCATTGTCGGCATTCCAGGCCTTGTCTCGCGCAGATCTGCCTTGGGCGTGGTCCGTTTTTGGGTACGCACCAACACCTGGCTGGCGCGCGTGATCTGCGGCATTACGTTCCGCGTTGAAGGCCGCGAAAACATTCCGGACGGTCCTTGTATCATTGCAGCACAGCATCAGTCGTCCTTTGAAACCTACGCCCTGTTTGCCGAAATTGACCGGCCGGTGTTCGTGCTGAAAAAAGAGCTGATGTGGATTCCCATTATCGGCTGGTACATCTCGGCCACCGGTCTGGTGCCGATTGACCGCGGCGCCGGCGCTGCGGCCATGCGCCGCATGCTGCGCGCAGCG
>JAEUKL010000430.1 GCA_016793005.1 Rhodospirillaceae bacterium
CATGGAGGCCAGGTACTCGGGGTCGACGTACGTCGGCAAGGTTAGGCGGTAGATCATCACATTGGCGTCGCTGTCGACGGTTTGCGAGCAGTTCTGGCCGCCGACCAGGCAGTTGGTGGCCAGGAAGTCGTTATCGTTGCCGACGAACAGGAAAAAGTCTTGCGGTGATGCTTGGTCCAGCACCGGCGCCAAGGCCATGCCTTCCCACTTCTCCGCAATCGTCAGTCTATTCGGCGTGACGTTGTTCAGGTTACCGCCAAATTTCGCCAGTTGAGTTGAGTTCAGCATGTTGACCAGTTGCACTTGCGATACCGGGCGGATACTGGAGGTCAACGCACCGCCGGCCGGCGACACCGCGCCGTTAGCGGCCGTTTCAAAAGTGGTGCCAGCAATGTTGGTGGCGCTGGCCGTATCAATCAGCATGATGCTTTTGAATACCGGGTTGCCGGTGCCCGTACCCAAGCCCAGGCCGTCACGCGACAGCACCAGGAACTGCGTATCGTTCAACGCCAGAATTTCCGACTGCGCGGCCGTGCGGTTAGCCGCAGCGCCATTGCCCGCCAGCGTATACGTCGGCAGTTGCATCACGTATTCCGCGGTAGGGTTGGTTGGGGTTTTGCTGGCCGAGATATCGTAAATCATCAGGCGCGTGTTGGTACGCGTCTGCTGGTTGCTGTTCGAATCCTGCATTGCGGCACTTTGCAACAGCGTCACAAGCTTCTTGCCGTCTGGCGTCACAGCAACACCTTCCAGGCCTTGGTTCGGGCGGCGACCGGTGACAGGGTCCACCAGCGAGCTATAAGACAAGTTGCCGGCGGCATCACGCGGCAGCAGCGCATTGGGTGGGCGGATCACGCCTTGCAGTTGGCCTGCCGCATTGAAGTAGTACACGTTCGCACCGTACTCATCGGACACATAGAACGAACGGTCGCGCAGGAACCGCACGCCTTCGGCGTCTAAGCTGATCTTACCCGCCGCAGTGCCCGAGGTTTGACCCGGCAACTGAATGCCGTTTTGCGTGATCACGCTGGCTGAGCCCGTGCCCGGATCAAAACCCGTGGTGACGTTGCCATTAAAATCGCGCAGCGTAATGCCGCCGTTGGCGGTGAACGTCAACTGGTTCTGCGAGGTTACGGCCGCCGGTAAGTTGGCAGTGCCGGTATAAGGCGTGAAGCCGATGTTGAAGGCGCTGATGCGACCCGCGTAATCGCTGAAAGAAACCGCACCGATACCGTTAGGGCCGCGATCCGGCAATGCGAACAAAGCCCCCGAATAACTGCCATCGGCGTTGCGGCGCCAGGCGGCCAAGTTCAAGTCCATGCCCGAGAAAGCGCCAAACGTGTCGCCCAGAAAATCCTTCGTACCGGCAGCGATGCGGCCCATGCCGACAAGGCCAGAGTTAGTGAACGTGGCGCCGTTCAGCGTGACAGAGGTGGCCCCGGCCGTTGTGTCGATATTCGGCGTGGTGAACGCAAGTTGCGCCTGCGCGGTGGCGCTGAAGGCCATAGCCGCAGCCGATGCCAGGCAGAATGCCCGAAATTTCGTGAATGTCATATCTGTAACCCCTGTTTTGCGGCTCATCCGCGGCGCACCCTATTGCACCTGCGAGAGCTGACTGGGGTTCTAGGCAGAGGCGATGACAACGCCGTGTTATACCCATGACAGATTTATGATCGCCGCGATTTTATCCCTTTTGGGCTAACCGCAGGATTCATCAAAACAAAACTTGGCTGCATTATTTCTGCGGTTGCCGCCATGCAGATCGGCCACCGACGATGGTTTCCACAACCGCGATGTCTTTGATGTGTTGCGGCGGTACGGTGAGCGGGTTTTCAGCCAGGATCACGAGATCGGCCAACTTACCCACAGCCAACGAGCCTTTGTCGACTTCAGCAAAACCTTGATAGGCCGCATTTAAGGTGATGGCTTTCAGCGCTTCGGCCACACTGATGCGCTGATCGGGCCCCAGCACGACCCCGCTGCTGGTGATGCGGTTCACCGCCGACCACACGATCATCAAGGGATTCATGGGCACGACAGGCGCATCGGCATGAAGCGTGATGGTGAGGCCCTTGTCGATGGCTGTGCGCATGGGGCTGATATGAGAGGCGCGCTCTGGGCCGATGAAAATATCGCGGTGCCGGTCACCCCAGTAATAGACATGCAGATTGAAGAACGACGGGATCACGCCCAACGCCTTCATCGTGTCCAATTGATCATCGCGCGCCATTTGCGAATGAACCACAATATGCCGTGCATCGGGGCGCGGCATTTCATCTTGCGCCTTCTTGTAGGCAAACAGCAGATCGTCGATAGCCGCGTCGCCGTTGGCATGCACCGCCACCTGATAGCCCGCTTTATGTAAACGCACGACTTGTTGCGTGAGTGTTTCGCGAGGTGCGCGCGGATAACCGCGATAATCGTCCTCGTGCGTGCCGTGGCTGTGGTACGGCATCCCCAAGTAGCCGGTGAAGGCTTGAATAGACCCGTCAGCAAAGCCTTTGTTGGCGGTAAAGCGGATCAGGTCTTGATCAGGTGGCGGTGCAAAGGGCTCATTCTTGTCGAGGGCGGCGATACGGAACTGCATCTGCGGCCACACATCCACACGGATGGGCAGCGCCTGTATGGCCTGCGCGGTTTGCAGGTGGCGAATGTCGTCGGGTGTGGCGGCACCATTTTGCGCGGTCGTGACGCCGACACTTAAGTAATCCTGGCTGCCGCGCGTGATGGCGGCTTTCATCTGGTCATCGCTGATCTTGGGCAACAACTTGGCCACCACGAACATGGCCGACTCTTCCAGCACGCCGTTGGGTTCTTGTGTCGCATCATCTGTGCGGAACTTACCGCCGGTTGGTGCTTGGGTGTCTTTGGTGATACCCGCCAATTTCAAAGCCATGGAGTTCACGGCCGCCATGTGCCCTGACACATGCATCAGATAAATCGGATGATCGGGCGAAACCTGATCGAGGTCGGCGCGTGTGGGGTGGCGCTTTTCGGCGAGCAACGTGTCGTCGTAACCGGCCCCTTGAATCCACTGCCCCTTGGGCGTTTTGGCCGCGCGGTCTTTCAGGCGCGCAATCAGCTCGGGGATTGATTTCAGCGTGCCCACCGGCGGGCTTTGCAGATCAACCGATGTGATGCTCACCATCGCACCGAAAGGAAAATGCCCATGGGCGTCGATAAAGCCGGGCAGCAATGTTTTTCCAGCGAGATCAACGACTTTGGTTTCGGGGTCTTTTGTGGCC
>JAEUKL010000436.1 GCA_016793005.1 Rhodospirillaceae bacterium
CCCATCGGGCTTTATGCCAAGCGTGAAGCCTTGAAGCGCGCCATCGGCGCCAAACACCGCGCGGCGCTGGAAGCGCTCTATACAAGCAAACACGGCGGCGCGTTTATGCCCGATGCCGCCGGGGCTGGCCGACGCGCGTTGAAGAACGCAGCGCTGGCATACCTTGCCGCAATTCAATCGCCTGAAACCACGGCGAAGGTATGGGCGCAGTATCAGAACGCCGACAACATGACCGACCGCATGGCTGCCCTAAGCCTGCTCTCGGAGTTGGAGGGGCCGGAGCGCCAACGCGCACTGGATGCATTTCACACGCAATTCAAAGATGATGCGGTGGTGCTGGATAAATGGTTGAGCACGCAAGCCTGCAGTTCTCTGCCCGGCACATTGGATCGCGTGCGGGCGCTGCTGACACATCCAAGTTACGAACCGAAGAACCCCAACCGCATCCGCGCGCTGATCGGTGGTTTTTCAGTGCGCAATCCGGTTCATTTTCATGCGGCCGATGGATCGGGCTATGCGTTCCTGGCGCAGCAGATCATCGCCGTCGATAAATTCAACCCGCAGACAGCCGCACGCCTGCTTCCGCCGCTGGGCCGTTGGAAACGGTTTGACGCTGCACGTCAGACCGCAATGAAGGCAGCGCTGGAGAAAATTGTGGCGGAAGACGGTTTATCGCGCGATGTCTACGAACTGGCGACGAAAAGCCTTTCGGGATAAAGCGACCAGATGAAACTCAGCAAAGCCGAAAAGATCAGGCGCGGTATGATGTTGGGGTTGCCGCGCCCACAGGCGCAGCAGCTTTCAACCCTTTCCACGCCAGAAGAGATTCAGGATTTTGTCGGCCGCATTCCGATGAATTTTGAAATCGGCGGCGGAACAGCTTTGTCTGTTACTGAAACGCTGAAGCAACGCCGTGCGCATTGCATCGAAGCCGCGATGGTCGCAGCCTGCGCGCTGCACATGAATGGGCACCCGCCGTTTTTAATGGACATGGGGGCAGCCGAAGGCGACGTTGATCACGTGATCGCGCTGTTCAAGCGCGGGGCCTATTGGGGGGCTATCTCCAAAAGTAACGGCGCGTATTTACGCTACCGCGACCCAATCTTTAGAACACTGCGTGAATTGGCGCTGTCGTACTTCGCCGAGTACACCAAGGGCCGCAAGAAGACCTTGCGCACCTACTCGGTGCCGGTCGATTTGCGACGGACCGACCCCAAGCTGTGGGTAACACATCCAAACTTCTGCTCTGAGATTGTCGATATCCTGACAACCGCGAAACACTTTGATTTGGTGCCACGCGGGCAAGAAAAGCGTATCCGGTTGCTCGATCCCATCGAATGCGCAGCCTATGATTTGGATGAATACAAAAATCCGCGAAAGAAAAAGCATCCGGCCCACAGCTGGCGCGGCAAAAAAAGCGGGCAATAGTTAAAAAGCTTAAGAGTTAAAAAGCTTAAGCCCTGCGTTTCACGCCGCCTTTGGCCGCTGCATTTCGGATGGCATCTTCTGCCGGTGATCTGCGCGTCCGCAGTGGCGCCACCAGGAAATAACGCGCGATCAGGTCCTTACACACGCCCACCTTCTCGACACCATACAGCGTTTTCAAATCCGCTTCGATCAGCTGCGGCGCCAGGAACAAACCCACGCCGGCGGCGCCGAACACCTCACGCGAGGCCGCGTTGTCGAACTCACCCGCCACATGAGGCGCGATGTTACGCGCCGCCAGCCAGCCATCAACCAAGCTGCGCGCTTCCGTGCCGGGGGCAGGAAACAACAGCGGTGCGCCGTTCAACGACGCGGGGAAACCCAAGGCGTAACGTTGTGCCAGGCGCGATACGCCATAAGCACACACAGCGGATTCCGCGAGCAGTGTTGATTCTAAACCCGACTCAGGCGAGGCCGCGATACTGACGATGACGGCATCCACACGGCGCGCCTGCAAATCTTGCAGCAACGCATCATCAGCTCGCTCACGGCAGACCAGTTGCGGCGGCGGTGACAGGCGCAGCACCGGCTGTAATAACTGCCGCGCCACCAGTTTGGGCACCAGTTCGCCAATGCCCACTACAAAGCGCGTCGGTTTATGCAGTTCCGGCGTTTCCAACGCGCGCATTAAGTCCTCGCCCCGGCTCAGCATGTCTGACGCATATTCCAGCACCAGTTGCCCGGCGTCGGTGAGTTGCACCCCACGCCCCACACGTTTCAGCAGCGTTTGGCCCAAATGCTTTTCCAGCACGCGCAACTGACCGCTGACGGTTTGCGGAGCCACGTTCAATGCCGCCGCCGCCGCGATCACGCCGCCTTCGCGCGCCACATGGCGCAGGTAATCCAATTGAATGAGATCAAGGCGGCGCAGCGAGGCCTGAGAGACCGGCATATTAATATCCTGCATTACCTGATGATATGTTCGAATAATCCTTATTTTTCGGATGAAAGGCAAAGCCTATATATGGCCCAGATCGTTTCCCATTGGAGCCAATGATGTCGCCGTCCCCGTCTGCCGCAGCCAAAAAAACTCAACAAAAACAAATGATTGCTGTTCATTTGCCGAATACGCAGGGCCACCCGATTCTGCCGCAGGTGAACGTCGGTACGCTGCCACAACCCTGGGACACCATTGGCCGTCATGCCGGCCTGCCGTCTTTAAGCCACGACGATCGCGCACGGCTGGACAACATCGCCCACCTCAACCACTTCCTGTCGCAGGTGGTGGTACCGAACATGCAAGCCGAATACGAAACCGCAGGCAAAGTCGCGTTCGCCAATTCCAACAATCGCGAGCCCGCAACCCGCGATGAAACCCGTGCCGTTCTGGAAAATACGCTGCAATACCGCGTCTGGAGCCGCTTGCGTCGTGGCTCGATGGAACAGCGCCAGCGCATTGTCGCCGATGCCGTGGAATCCAAAGCCGACGCGATTGCGCAAAGCTGCGTGGCTTTGGTGGCCGAAGCCGGCAACCTGGAACTGGACCCCAACCTGAAACTGCCGGCCTACCTGACCGACACCCACGCGCACCTGATGCCGGGCGGCTACACCGCCCAGCGCGCCGCCAACGATGTGTCGGCCGGCGCGATGTACGAAATTGGTCTGTACTCCACCGTGCCGGGTCGCTCGGGCCCCAACTCGGATGGCGCGGGTCGCGCCATTTCCAACTGGTTGAAAACCAACTACCCGGACTTGAAGCCCAAGCGCGTGTTCGATCTGGGCTGCGGCGCGGGCTTGAACACCGTCGCCATGGCCAAAGCCCTGCCCGACACGGAAATCATCGGCATTGATGCCGCTGCCCCCATGCTGCGTTACGCGGCAGCGCGCGCTCATGCGATGGGTGTGACCAACGTGCGCTTCGTGCAGGCCGACATCGAGCACATCCCCGAACGTTTGGGCCAAGCCGACATCGCCTTCACCTGCATCGTGCTGCATGAAACCAGCCACGAGGCTGTGAAAAATATTTTCAAAGGCTGCCACGAGCGTTTGGTGCCGGGCGGATTGACCCTGCACGTCGAGCAGCCGCCCTACGAAGGCAAACCGCTGTTCGAGCAGGTAATGCGCGATTGGGATGGCCGCTATAACAACGAAGCGTTCTGGAGCGGCCTGTACGCGTTGGACTTGGCCGACGAACTGGCCCAAGCCGGTTTCACCAAAGACAAGGTTTTCAGCGATTTCGTCTCGGCCGTGCCATGGCGCAGCGATGCGACCGTAAAAGGCAAAGTTGAAGATTACGGCCGCACCGGGAACTGGAAAGTTTACGGCGCCACCAAGAATTAAATGAGCATCATCATGACTACCGCCCCCGCCAACACCAACGCGCCACTGAAGACCTCGGGCCCCGAGCGCCCCACGTTCTTCCCCGATGCCAGCAACGACATGCTGCTGGACTTGGTGTTCGCCCTGTCGAACGAATTGGCGGCCACACGCGCGCGCCTGGATGCGATGGAACGCGTTATGGCCGAGCGCAACATTCTGGAAGCCGGTGCTGTTGACAACTGGGTGCCCGGCCCCGAAGCCGCCACCGCGCGTGTGCTGGATGCCCAGGCCTATACGCGCCGCGTGTTCCACACGCTTTCGGGTGACCTGGGCTAATGGTTGTCGGCTAGTTAAGAGCTTATGTCGCGCGGCCCAGGCCACTCGGGCCTTGGGTTAGGGTCGGCGACAGTCATGTTCGCCCCTTCCGTGGCGCGCACAGGGACTTTGCGCCAATCAAAGCCATCCAGGCAGAAGATATTGACACCGTAATGGTCGGGCGCGGCCCGCTTGCGGTGAAACGTGTAAATGCCGCACTGCGTGCAGAAGTAGTGCTTCGCCCGGCGCGTGTTCCACTGATACAAGCCCAATTTGTCTTCGCCGGTTAAAATGGTCAGGGCACTGTCGTGCACCTTGGTCATCAGCGCGTTTTTCTTCACGCACAGCGAGCAATCGCAGGTGGTCAGTTCAGTGATTTCTGCATCAATGCAGAACTTCACTGCTCCGCAATGGCATGACCCGGAATGCCGCGGCATGTTGCACCTCAAACGTTCGGCACGAAGCGTCGCGCCAAGGCCGGCACGTACGACGGCGTAATGTTGCGCACGCGAATGCCTTTTTTCTCAGCCGCCGTAACAATATCTTCCATATCGCCGTAATACGACGTCAGTTCCTCGGCGAAGTTGCGTTGCCAGAAGGCCGGGTGCAGGCGGTGCGTGACCGCCATCTTGCCCATGTAGTCGCTCTCGTTGGCGTGGCTCCAGGGCTGGGTGGCCTTGGCGAACTCCTGACCGTCGCATCCATAAATATCCACCTGCTTTGAGATCGTGAAAGCCACCGGCAGCACCAGCATGGTGAAAATGTTGGCGGTGGCCGAGCTGTAGAATTTCTCGGTCAGGTCGATATTGAAATTGGGCTCACGGTTGTTGCCTACCCCGATAATGCGGGTGTGCAACGGTGGCGGCGCGGCAGCCTTGAAGTACGGCACAAACCCCAACTGCGTCATGAACACCAGGTTCGGATCATCGGTCAGCGCCTTCACCAGATCGGCGCGAAATTTGCCCGCATACAACGAAGCCCCGCCATGCTGTACCGGATCGCCTGCGAATGCGATCTCGGGCTTGAGGTGCGCAACGGCTTTGGCATCGGCGATGGTCGAATTGCAGACCGCACGCAAGGTCGGGCCCGGGTCGAATTTTTTGTCGACCACCTGCTGCAATGTCGGCCCGTTGCCGAACACGCTCATGGGCCTGCCTTTCCAGCGCTTCAGGTGCTCGAAGAACAAATAGACCGAGTTGGAGAGCAGCCGGTCGATTTCATCTTTCAGCGACAGCCCCAGGGCAAATTTAATAAGCCCCAGCGTTTCCTGCTGCACAAGCTGCGGATCGGCCCAGCAAATCTCGCAGCCGGTGCGTGCCGCCAGGTCGTTGGGCACCGCGTTCAGTTCGGCCGAGCCCGCATACCACACCACCACGCCGCGCAAATTCGCCGTCAGCTCGGGGGGCAGCGCGTTGGTGTACTGCGCCAGCTTTACTTTACCCTGAAAGCGCGGCGCATAGTCGGCGATGGCGGGGTCGTAATCCTTGCCCAGAAACACCTTGGGAATGTTCAGCACCTGGTCGAGATCCAGGAGCATGTAGTCCTCGCCCGCGTAAGGGAAAATCAGGCGGTCAAACTTGGTGAGAAACGGCAGGAAGTGCCAGACGCTGCGAAACAACTGGTCGTGCAGGCATTCGCGCGTGGGAAACGGCGGCCAAAACAGAATATCGGCCATGAGGGTCCGGCAGCCTTACAAAAAACAAAGCGAGGCCGGATGATACCTGCCTCGCCCTGAATGCGCTACGTTGATTAACGGAACTGCAAACCCAGCTTCACCATGGCATCGGTGATGGGGATGAAGAAGTTCAGTCCGGTCGGCGTACCGGCGCGCTCATCAATCCGCCCCCATGATGTCAGCCCGATGATGTTACCTTTGTCATCCAGCAACGGGCCGCCACTGTTGCCCGGCATGACATTTACGTCGCTTTGAATCCACCGCTGGCCATCTGTTGTTCGGTACGAACTGACGATTCCGGCCGAAACCGTGCCCTCGTTGCTTTCGCCTTTTGGCGATCCAACCGCAAAAACTTGAGAGCCGATCGCCAGGTCATCCTCGCGCACAGGCAGCCCCGTAAACCCAGCGGATTCACTTTGGATCAGGGCGACATCGCGAATTTCATCGGATGTCATAACCTCACCCAAAATCTCACGCCCTGTGATTAGTTTCAGTTTGACGAACTGGGCTCCTTGAACAACGTGCGCGTTCGTAATGATGTGGCGATCAGACACAAAGAAGCCGCTGCCGGTCCCTTTACCCGCAAATACAGTGACAACATTGCCGCGAATGTCGGTGGCGTGCTCTTGGAACGACCGTTTCGACAACGGCTGACGGGAAATCAGTGTCGGCGTGACGGTGGGTGCAGCACTCGCTTGCGCTGACGCTCCCGGCGCCGAAGTTCCCATCTCCCCCAGCATCACCAGTTGAGGTAACGCCGGGTCTGCGAAGAGTTTCGTGGCCGCATCGGCGAACGCGATAACAACCGCACGCTCCAATTCAACCTCGGACTCGACATCCACCTTAGACTTACCCTGTGTTGTCTTTTGCAACACAACTTGGCGCGACAGGGTATCGTAAATTTGCCATTCGACCTCAACAGCGCCCTTTGCCGTACCGGTTCGGGTCAGCGTGGTCGGGGCGGCGCACCCGTTTATATTGATCTTCTTGATCAAGGCGCCAATCAGCAGTTCAGCTTTGCCGGCATCTTTGTCCTTGAACAGCGCGTTCGGGTTACCCACCACGTTGTAATTCAACGCAAGCAGATTTCGTCTAAGGTCATCACCGTACGTCACCTCATCGACCTTGACGACGCCGCCGGCCCCCATCGACAAGGACTTGTACTGAGCGCAGAAAAACCCTGCACCAAGGGTGCCAATGGACGTTCCGGCAGGAATACGCGCGACGACTTTCTCAACCTCGATCGGGCGGGTCTTTGTTCCGGCTGGAATCTGAATCATCACGACTTCAGGTTCGACCGTCTTCTCTACGTCGCGCTTAGATTTTTTTGTCTGCTTTGTTTCTGCGGCAGCATCGTGAATGGTCGCAATACAACATGCCGCGCTTACCGCCAACACGACGGCCAGTTTCGGAAACGTCATCTTATCCCCCAACAGAACAACGCTTAACCCTGGCAAAACTTATACTGTGCGCGCGCCCCTCGCCACAACCCCAAGTTCAAAAGCCCCGGCTGTGAACCGGGGCTCTTGTGTCTCACTGTAGTTTGATCAGCGCTACCTTAAGCGTGGCCTTGCCAAGGGGGTAGATCGAACACCAGCACTTCTGCATCGCTGGTGGCGGTGAGAGTTAGTGCGGTTTCATCACGCAAGGCCGCACCGTCACCTTCCGCCAGCACCTCGCCATTCAGCGTGATGCTGCCTTTGGCCACCTGCACCCAGGCGGCGCGGTTCTTCGCCAAAGTCAGCGATGCACTTTCACCGCTCTTCAAGATCGTCGCATACAACGACGTGTCTTGATGGATGGTGACCGAGCCATCGCGGCCATCGGGCGAACCGACCAACTTCAATTTGCCCGTACGTTCAGCGGCGGGCACGTTGATCTGCTCGTAGCTTGGCGCAAGGCCGCGCTTTTCGGGCAAAATCCAGATCTGCAGCAGCCGCGTGCCGACATCGGCTTGCGGATTGAACTCGCTGTGCAGAATGCCCGTCCCCGCACTCATGCGTTGGATATCGCCGGGGCGGATCACCGAACCCGTACCCAACGAGTCTTTATGCTCCAACGCGCCATCGAGAACGTAGGTGACGATCTCCATGTCCCGGTGCGGGTGCGTGGGAAAGCCGGCACCCGGCGCCACCTGGTCGTCGTTGATCACGCGCAAGGCCGAGAAGCCCATGTGCTGCGGGTCATAGTATTCGCCGAACGAAAATGAGTGATAGCTGTCGAGCCAGCCATTCTTGAAATGGCCGCGATCTTTGTTTTTACGGACTGTAATCATGAGCGACCTCCTGTGTTTGCTTGATTATCGCGTCGGAGAGAAACATAGGCCAACACCAGGATTGAAACAATATAGCCCTACAGCATATAATTGTTTCCAATATTGACATAGTGGAAATCAGCCCCATGGACCGTATCGCTGCCTTACGCGCGTTCACCGCCGTCGCCGATGCCGAAAGTTTTTCGGACGCCGCCACGCGCCTGAAAATGTCGAAGTCCGCCATCAGCAAGCACATCACCGCGCTTGAACAGGACCTGGGCGTGAAGTTGCTGAACCGCACGACGCGACGCGTGAGTTTAACGGTTGCCGGCGGCAACTATGTGCGCCGGGCCGAGCGTGTGTTGCTGGAACTGGATGAAGCCGACCAAATGGTGCGCCAGGAAGCCGCAGCGCCCAGCGGGCGATTGCGCATTGCCGCCCCCATGACCTTCGGGATTATGCACCTGGGTGATTTTCTGGCGAGCTTCTTAAAGCAGTATCCCGGCATTACCGTCGATCTGAACTTGAATGATCGCTACGTCGATATTGTTGATGAGCACGTGGACCTAGCGATCCGCATCGGTAAGCTGAAAGATTCGTCATTGCAAGCGCGCTCGCTCGCTCCCTCGCGCGTCATTCTGTGCGGTGCGCCGAAATACCTGAAAGCCCACGGCACGCCAAAGAAACCCAAAGACCTGCTGCAACACCAATGCCTGACCTACACCTACGCCGACGGCACGACGACGTGGAAACTGAAAGGCAGCAGCATGAATGTCGGCGGGCCGGTTCACTGCAATAACGGCGACATTCTGCGGCAGATGGCGTTGAAAGGCTTAGGGCTCGTCATGCTGCCGTCGTTCATTGTGGGTGCAGATTTAAAACGCGGCGCGCTGGTGAGCGTGATGGAGGATCACGTGCCGCAAGAGCAATACATCAGCGCGGTTTATCCACCGGGGCGGTTTGTCCCCGCCCCGGTGCGCGCGTTCATTGATTACATGGTGGCCGCTTGCAATCCCAAGCCGAGTTGGGACGCCTAGCGGTCGATGGTCGCCAAGCCGCGCTCGGTATAGCGCTTGCCGGCAATTTTATCGGGCGCGGCCAAGTCCGTCAGTGTTTGGATTTCAGCCGCCGAGAGTTTAACCTCGGCCGCCGCAACGTTTTCTTCCAAGTACTTGATCCGTTTTGTACCCGGGATCGGCACAATGTCGTCGCCTTGCGCCAGCACCCACGCAATCGCCACCTGCCCCGGCTTCGCGTTGTGCTTGGCCGCAAGCTCAGCCACTTTCGCAACGATGGCCTGATTGTGCGCGAAATTGTCACCCTGGTAGCGCGGATCGGTGAACCGGAAATCGTCTTTGCTGTACTGATCGCCGCGATTGACGACCCCTGTCAGGAAGCCACGGCCTAAGGGCGCATAAGGCACCAAGCCAATGCCGAGTTTGCGGATCAGCGGAATAATTTCGGGTTCGAGGTTGCGCTCCCACATTGAATATTCCGACTGCAATGCACTGATGGGGTGCACCTTGTGTGCGCGGGTGATAGTGTCTACGCCCGCTTCCGACAGGCCCAGGTAACGCACCTTGCCCGCCTTCACCAGATCGGCCATGGCGCCGACGACATCTTCAATCGGCACGGTTTTATCGACGCGGTGCTGGTAAAACAGGTCGATCACATCAATGCCCAGGCGCTTGAGCGACTCATCGCACACCTTCTTCACGTTCTCGGGCCGGCTGTTGAGGCCGTTCATCACATTATTTTCAATGTTGAAGCCGAACTTCGTGGCGATGACAGCCTTGTCGCGCTTGCCCTTCAGGGCTTTGCCCAGCAGTTGCTCGTTCGTGTAGGGCCCATACACTTCAGCCGTGTCGAAAAAGTCGACGCCTAAATCGAGCGCGCGGTGAATGACGGAGATGTTTTCGGCTTCTTCGCCACCGCCGCCATAGGCCCAGCTCATGCCCATGCAGCCCAAACCGACGTTATTCACTTCAAGGCCCATGCGGCCCAATTTGCGCTTTTGCATCGTTTATCTTCCCTGCCCGCTGACCAGCTTGGCCGCCGCTATACCAGCCAGACGCCCCAGCGCGGTAGCCGCCAGCAAACCATTGCCCGCCAAGTAACCAGAATTGCCGGGGCCTGAGATACCCCGCGCCGCCCCACCACCGGCGAACAGGTTGGGCAGCGGTGTTTTGTCAGCACGGAGAACGCGGGCATTTTTGTCGACCACTAATCCGCCCTGGGTATGAAACAACGCACCCGATACCTTTACTGCCCTGAACGGCGCTTCCAGCACCCAGCCTTTGGTGAAGTCGCGCCCAAACGCATCAACGCGCTGCCCATGGGCCATTTCAGCGACCTGAGCCAGCGTATCTTTCAGCGCTGGCGGCAAGCCTGTGATGGCGCACAGTTCATCGTCCGTGTTGGCGGTGCGAATACAGTCAGCCTTGATCGCATCCTGGTAGTCGTCGAACTCTTTCATGGCGTCGTGAATCTTCTGATCGAAGATGCTCCACGCCCAATGTCCCGGCTGGGCGACAATATCCACGGCTTGTTCAGAATACCCGCGCGCTTCGTTCGAGAAACGCACACCATACGCATTCACCTGAAAGCCGCCACGCACGATGTGCGCCCACAAAATCGGAATACCCTGCCCGTAGGCCAAACCGCCGTGGCCCTGATAGGCGTGAATGTCCGCAATATCGGCCCCAAGATCGCGGCCCCATTTAATGGCATCGCCCTTATTGCCGGGATGGCCGAAGAACGTCGCCTCTAAAATTTCAGGAATGTACTCCTGCAACATCTCGCGCGATCCAGCGAAGCCGCAGCACGCCAAAATCAGCGCATCGCATTCCAAGTCTTCCTGAGAGCCGTCGGGGCGCGTCATGCGAAGGCCGTGAATACGCTTCACATCGTCAGCGAACAGATCAGTTACTTGCGCTTCAGTAATCACGTCAATGCTGTCGCGTTCGATGGCCTGATGCAGCGCACCCATCAGTTCCGACCCCGTGCGATTGGGCGTGCCGTGCATGCGCATCTTGGCGTGACCGGGATACAGAAACGAGTCCACTAGGCTCAGTGGCACGTTGCAGTAGTCCGCCAACCACTCAACCGTGGGCGCACCTTCGCGCGCCAAATGCAACGCCATGTCATAGTCGGTCGCGTTCTTGGTCTTGGTCATAATGTCGGCGGCGAAAATTTCAGGGCTGTCGTCGATGTTCTTGGCGCGCTGGAAGCGGCTGCCCGGCGCCGGGATCAGCCCCGTCGACATAGCAGTCGTGCCCAATGCGGTCTGATCGCGCTCCAGCACCAACACCTCAGCGCCACTTTGCTTTGCGGCCAGAGCTGCGGTTAGCCCACATCCACCGCCACCGACGATCAACACCGGCACGTGACCTTGGAACTTTGCAGACGACGGCGAAAGGATGGACACTTTAAACTCCGGTGTATGTATCAGTTGGCCAGCGGCACCATCGTCACGCGGTCGCCAAACGCTGTTCCCAAATACAACGTCTGACCTAACTTAACCGCAACCGACGCACCGGGGATCGCTTGGCGATCAGTCGCGTACAAGGTTTGCACGTCAAGCGACGTGCTGTTCACCGCCGCCACCGCAAACGGGAAGATGCAGGCAGGCTTTTGTGTTTCGCAATTCCAGGTGCTGATCATGCGCAAACCTGTTCCGCCCGCAACGACAAGCAGGTCCGCTTTCGTTACGTCATCCTTTGCCCACGTCAGGTTGTCGGGCCGCAAAGGCACCGCAATATCAGTGCGTACGTTGCTCAACAGGTCCACACGCGCCACGTTCGAGTTATAGGTGTACGCCACGAACAGCACAGATCCGGTCGGATCAACCGCGATGCCATTGGGAAACGACCCTTCGGTGTGCGGAACTTCGCGCCACCCTTTCTCGACATCCCACATCACGGCTGAACCGGTGTTGACCCCAAGAAACAATTTCGCGCGTCGCACAAACGCGGGCCAACTGTCGTCGCGGCTATACATATGTGTCGCAAACAATCCGCCGCGCGGGCCAATGGCAACGTCATTCAGAAAATAGGCGCTGGGGACCGGCACACAGCCCGCCCAGTGCGCCAGCCATCCGGCGGCATCGCGGACCAACGTCACGTATTCGATGCGCTGCGCAGACCGGCCAACCTGCGCTTCATCCGTAATGACCGCCAGCAACCAACGCCCATCGCCGAGCTGACGCACATCGAAGCCTCGGGGACGTCGCGCCATCGGGGCCATACACCCCGCAACGCCGAGCGGGGCTTCCATCACGGCGGGTGGCTGCCAGGGTAGCGCCGCCGTTGACCCGTTTGCGGTATCAATCACGTTAAACCAACCCGATGCCGGCCCGGGCGCAGCATTAACAGTCACCAGAAATGGGCGCGCCGGGTCCAGTCCATTGATCGCAGGCTCTGCATCCAACGCGTGCGCGATGACCCCAATGTCCTCTGGGTTTGAGAAACCACAAATATCTGTGGAAGTTTTTTCACACGATGCAACCGATACGGATGCGCAACCGTTGGTTATTAGAAGTGTTCCCAAAAACCATATTATCTCTTTGCATGCCATGGCCGGCTTATAACCCAAAGTGGGAATTGTGACGGGAAAAGTAACTTAGTACGAAGTGGTTCGACTCGAGAAATGTTTGACGTAGCGGCGCCACATGATGACGAGCGTTAAAATGGCTGAGAGTGAGACCGATGCCGAGGCCGGCGCGCCCCCGGCCCGTAAGCGCGTTTCTTTCCATGTGCTGGGAATTTATGCCGCCGCCATAGTGGCCGGTATCGTGATCGGCTGCATCGCCGTGTTCATGCATGTGGGTGAACCTGATAAGCCGACGTTGTCCGGTCCCATCGAAGCCGGTCAGGAAAAAATTATCCCGATTACCTGGCCGACGCCATCAGGTGTGAACCGCCCACAGACCATCTACGCCGATGTTGCCGTGGCCGAGCGCGTGGCCGATGAAATCGCCATCGTGTTCGAAGCAATCGACCCCGAAACCAAGGCACGCCTGCCGCTTGGCCGCTTCGAAGCGCCGACCGGCCACCATCAAAACAAGCTGATCTACGCCGAGTACGACTTCAATCTGGATCCCCAGCTTGAAACCATGCGCGGCTCGGTCCGTCAGATCAAAGCCAGCGTGGTCGACCTGGTGGTGCGGGTCGAACGGCTGTCCGGCACCAAGATGGGTTATGTGTACGTGATGAATGCAGGCTCGATCCGGCCCCTCAAACCCGAGGAAGGCCTCAATGCTTTGGGTTCGCCCGCCAAACCCAACCACCGCTAATAGCGATCACTTTTTACCCTGAATTCGGCACGATTCCGCAATTGCCATAGGGCTGATGGCTCGCATAATTGCGAGCTATGGGGTACGCGGAAACATCAAAGCTCGGCCGATTCAAGCTGCCAAAGGTCAAGATCCCGACCTGGGCCTTGATCATGCTGAATGTAATTGCGCTGGCATTGG
>JAEUKL010000031.1 GCA_016793005.1 Rhodospirillaceae bacterium
ACTTCCTGGTCAATAATACGAAGCCGCCCTTTAACGATGCGCGCGTGCGCAAAGCGCTGGCCATGAGTATTGATCGTGAAGGTCTGGTCAGCAAACTGCTGAACACCGGCGTGATCCCGGGCTACAGCCTGGTTTCGCCGGTTGTATCGAATTACTCGGTCTATAAACCGGCCTATGCGACGCAGCCCATGAAAGACCGCATGGCCGAAGCTAAAGCCCTCTTGACCGAGGCAGGCTTCGGCCCCGGCAAGCCCTTGAAACTGACACTTCAGTTCGACACGCTGGAAGAGAACCGCAAAATGGCCGTGGCTATGGCCTCGATGTGGAAGCCGCTGGGTGTTGAGGTGGAACTGGCCAACAGCGAATTCCGCGATCTCACCCGACGCGCCCGTACGGGTGATTTTGACGTAATGCGCTGGGCCTATTTCTCGCCGTTCAGCGATGCATCGGCCTATTTGAACTTGCTGCGCACGGGCGATGCCAGCAACTTCTCTGGGTTCGGCAACGCCGAGTACGACAAGCTGATGGCCGAAGCCAATACCATCATCGACATGAAGCGCCGCGCAGAGCTGATGTATCAGGCCGAGAAAATCCTGCTGGATACGCAAGCCGTGATTCCGATTTACCACTACGTCGCGCGCCGCCTGATTCACACATATGTCCACAACTGGACCGACAATCCGCGCAACGCGAACCTGACCCGATATTTATCGGTTGATAGACCTGCAGAATAAGCGATGAATGGGAGGGACCAGTCATGCTGATTAACACATGGTATGTCGCCGCCGAATCAGCCAACGTCACGACGACGCCCGTGGGCGTGCGCATGTTGGGACAAGATTTCGTGGTCTTCCGCGATAAGGCTGGCCAAGCGCATTGTCTGTCCGACGTCTGCATTCATCGCGGCGGCAGTTTGTGCCGCGGCAAGGTTGTAGAGGGCACGGTGCAGTGCCCCTATCATGGCTGGCGGTTTGATAGCGCAGGCAACTGCGTTGAAATCCCGTCCATGGGGCCTGAAGCCGCTATCCCGAAGCGTGCGCGCGTTGATGCGTACCCCGTGCAGGAAAAATACGGCTGGGTTTGGGTGTTCTTGGGCAGCCTGCCCGAAGCCGAGCGCCCGCCGCTCCCTGACTTCTTCCCTGAACACGATGCATTTGAAAAAGGCGCCACCGAGTGGCGTTTCGTGCGCGGCACCTATGTGTTTGACGCCGCCTGGACGCGCGTGGTGGAAAACGGCCTGGACAACGCACACCCGTTCTTTGTGCACCAGGATTTCGGCAATCCCGACAACCCGCGCGTACAGCAAGTCGAGATTCAGCCGCGTGAATTCGGCTCGTACTCAACGCGGACGCAAAAGCCGGTCGAAAAACGCGGTGTGTGGGCCGAGAAGATTACAACCGACCGCCCTGATGTGCGCACTGAGCTTCAATTCCACGCCTCGGGGCCCAGCGTACGCATCCAGATGCATCTGCGCCCACCCATGAGCCAGATCATCGTTTCAGCCTATACGCCCATCGACGACAAGCAGACGCTGAGCTGGTGGATTCAGGGCCGCAACTTCTTCACGGATCCCAAATACGATGACGACTCACGCCGCCGTGTGCTGACGGTGTTCCAGGAAGATGCGAATATCGTGAACCATATTAAGCCGGTGCACGTGCCGCCGTCCTTAAGCGCTGAACTGACGATCTACCCCGATGCCATGAGCTTTGCCTTCCGCAAGATGATCAAAGAGTACGAAGCCAAGGGTTGGCGTATCGACAGCAAAGCCATGGCGACGGAAGATGAAGTGGTGCGGGTGATCCCCTCGCCCACACGCGGCGTAGAACCAAAGAACTGGGTGCTGGACCCCGTGTTGCTGCGCCCTGCCGCGCCCATCTCGCAGGCCGCCGAGTAAAGGAATAATTTGGCATGCTGAGCTACGCGCTGAAGCGCTTGGGAATTGCCGCGCCAACACTCTTTATTGTTGTTTCGCTGTCGTTCTTCCTGATGCATATGGCGCCGGGCGGCCCGTTCGACGCCGACGCCAACTTAGAACCACAGGTGATCGAAAACCTGAAAGCGGCTTACGACCTCGATAAGCCGCTGGTTGAGCAATACATTATATATGTGGGCAAGGTGTTCGAAGGCGACTTTGGCCCGTCGATCATATACCAGGACCGCAGCGTCTCGCAGTTGATCGCGACAGGCTTGCCGGTCAGTTTGCGTGTGGGCCTGTCAGCAATCTTCATTGCGGCGCTGATCGGCATCACGCTTGGGATTACCGCAGCACTCAACCAGAACAAGACCACCGACTACGCGGTGATGGCCGCCGCCATGACCGGGATCGCGGTGCCGAGTTTTGTGCTGGCCCCGCTGATGACGCTGATCTTCGGCGTGATCCTGCAAATGCTGCCCATTGCAACGCTGGAGCCTTCGGGCAGTTTTGCGCGCAACTTTCCGGCCCTTGCACCGATGACGCCCTACATTCTGCCGGTGATTGCTTTGGCGATCCCGCAGATTGCCGTGATCTCGCGCCTGACACGTGGTGCGATGATTGAAGTGCTGCGCCAGAATTACATTCGCACCGCGCGCGCCAAGGGCCTGGCTGAAAAGCGCGTGGTCTGGCGTCATGCGCTGCAAGCAGGCTTGTTGCCGGTTGTCAGCTACCTCGGCCCCGCGATTGCCGGCATCGTGACCGGGGCCGTGGTGGTGGAAAGCATCTTCCAGTTGCCGGGCATGGGGCGGTTTTTTATTCAGGGCGCGATTAACCGCGACTATCCGTTGGTCCTTGGCATTGTCATCATTTTTGCCAGCGCGATCATTATCATGAACCTGCTTGTCGATCTGCTGTACGGCCTGCTCGACCCCAAAGTGAAGCTCGACGCCTAATGGCCTTTTTCCAAGCCCAGCGCGATGCGCAAATTCAACTGATGGACGCCGCCGCCCGCGTGCGTGGCCGCTCGCTGTGGAAAGACGCAGCCGAGCGCTTTGCCCGCAACAAAGCCGCCATGACGGGCGTGGTCGCCCTTTCAATTATCGCCATCATGTCGATCATCGGGCCGATGATCAGCCCCCATACGCTGGAAGACCTGGCGTGGGATGCAATTGGCCTGCCGCCGACATTCGAAAACAGCCATTGGTTCGGCACCGACGATACGGGACGCGATATGTGGGTGCTGACATGGTATGGCGCGCGCGTGTCGCTGACCATCGGCGTGATGACGACTGTTATCGCGCTGAGCATCGGTGTCGCCTACGGGGCAACAGCCGGGTATCTGGGAGGACGCATCGACAATGCCATGATGCGCTTTGTGGATGTGATTTACGCGCTGCCGCTGCTGTTCTTCATCATCATCCTGGTAACGATATTCGGCCGCAATATTTTCCTGGTGTTTGTCGCCATCGGCTGCGTGGAATGGCTGACCATGGCGCGCATCGTACGCGGGCAAACCCTGTCGGTGAAACGCAAAGAATACATCGAGGCTGCTTTGGCCGCGGGCGTTAAAACACCCACGATTGTTAAACGCCACGTCATCCCCAATGTGATCGGCCCGGTGATCGTTTACGTCACGCTCTTGGTGCCGACCAACATTCTGGTGGAAAGCTACTTAAGTTTCCTGGGCCTGGGCGTACAGGAGCCGCTGACCAGTTGGGGCGTGCTGATTTCGCGCGGCGCAAACGCGCTGGAAACGGCACCCTGGCTATTGCTGATCCCGGCGACGTGCCTGGCCATCACCATGTTCTGTTTTAACTTCATCGGCGACGGCCTGCGTGACGCGCTGGACCCGAAAGATCGCTAGGTAAAGACCGCTGAGATGAATCCGATTTTCTCTCTCGAAAACTTAAATGTGCGCTTCGCCACTAAAGAAGGCGAAGTGGCGGCCGTCAGCGATTTGTCATTCAGCCTTCAGCGCGGTGAATGCTTGGGCATCGTAGGCGAATCCGGCTCGGGCAAAAGCCAGACGTTCCTGGCGACCATGGGCTTGCTGGCCGCCAATGGCAGCACCACGGGCCGCGCGCTGTTCCAAGGCCAGGATTTGCTGAAACTGGACCGCGACGCCTTGAATAAAATTCGCGGCGACCGCTTGGCCATGATCTTTCAGGATTCCGGCACTTCGCTAACGCCCCACATGAAAGTGGGCGATCAGTTGATGGAAGTGCTGACCACGCACAAAGGTTTGTCGGTCGAGGCGGCCCGCAAGCGTATTCTGGAAGTGATGGAGTCGATCCGCATTCCCGAAGTCGATAAGCGCCTGAGCCAATATCCGCACGAGTTCTCTGGCGGCATGCGCCAGCGCGTGATGATCGCCATGGCGCTGTTGTGCGAGCCCGACCTGTTGATCGCCGATGAACCGACGACCGCACTTGATGTGACCGTGCAGGCGCAAATCCTGCAACTGTTTAAGGCGCTTAAACATCACACCAACAGCGCCATTGTGTTGATTACGCATGATCTTGGTGTCGTGGCGGGGCTGTGCGACCGCGTCATCGTCATGTACGGCGGGCGCGTTGTGGAAGAAGGCGCTGTGGCCGATATTTTTGCGCGACCGAAACATCCCTACACCAAAGGCCTGCTGAATTGCATGCCGCGCCTGGATCAGGATTTGGATACCGAGTTGCAGGCCATTCCCGGCCAGCCGCCAAACTTACAAAAGTTACCGCCGGGCTGCGCCTTTGCGGACCGCTGCGCCGTGGTGACGGACCGCTGCAAAACCGAACGCCCCGTGTTGCGCGATTACGCGCCCGGCGAACGCGCGGCCTGCCATGCGCTGGAGGCTGCGTAACCGCCATGAGCACAGTCCTTAAAGTCGAGAACTTGAAAGTTCACTTCCCGATCAAGACCGGCGGCGTCTTGAAACGCCGCATGGTCCCGCTGAAGGCGGTCGATGGGGTCAGCTTCGAGGTCAATGCCGGCGAGTGCTTAGGGGTCGTGGGTGAATCGGGCTGTGGCAAGTCCACCCTGGGCCGCGCTGTTTTGCAGTTGATTAAACCCACATCCGGCCGCGTGTTGTGGCTGGGCGAAGACCTATGCGGGCTTTCGCCCGAGCATATGCGCCAGAAGCGCCGCGATCTGCAGCTGGTGTTCCAGGACCCGCTGGCCAGCTTGAACCCGCGCCTGACGGTGGCCGAAATTATCCGCGAGCCGCTCTACGCAGCCGAACCCGACCTCGGGCGTGATGAGGCCGACAGGCGCATTGATGAAATGATGGCCGCTGTGGGCCTACTGCCCGAGATGCGTAACCGCTATCCGCATGAGTTCTCAGGCGGGCAGTGTCAGCGCATCGCCATCGCGCGCGCCATGGTGCTGAAGCCGAAGCTGATCATCTGCGATGAACCGGTGAGTGCTTTGGATGTGTCGATCCAGGCGCAAGTGATTAATCTTTTACGTAAGCTGCAACGTGATTACGGCTTATCGCTGATCTTCATCAGCCACGATCTCAGTGTCGTGCGCCACCTGTGCCAGCGCGTCATGGTGCTGTACCTGGGGCATATGATGGAGCTGGCGACGCGCGATGACCTGTTTGCAAAGCCATTGCATCCCTACACCCAGGCGCTGATTTCAGCCGTGCCGATCCCCGATCCGGCCAAAGAACGCGATAAAGAAATCATTGTGCTGTCGGGCGATTTGCCGTCACCGATGAACCCGCCCTCAGGCTGCGTGTTCCGCACCCGCTGCCCCAAAGCGACGACAAAATGCATCAAGGATGTGCCGATGCCGGAAGATGCCGGCAACATCCATACCGTCGCCTGCCACCACTGGCGCTAACGCAGGTTAGTCGGCCGACTTCGGCTTGCCCCACGCGTCTGGGTTTTTCCAATCACCTTTGCCGTCCCACGTCGCCACATCGGGATAGGCATAAATCGGCCGCGCCCACACGGCCTCGCCCGGTTTGAGCGGGAAGCGCAGACGCGGCAGGCCTGCGTACGGCTGATCTTTCGCCATCTTGTTGGCGAGGATGAAATCGGGTGCTACGCCCTTCTCGACCCAGTTCTCGATGGCCGTTTGCGTGTCGATGCCATCCGGACCAGGTCCTCTGCGACAGTGCGCGACACTTGGCATCATGAAAAGGCGGAAGAAGTCTCGCGTGTTATCCAAACCGCCCATCGTGCGTGTGGCCGTCTCGTAGTAATCGACGCTCATGGTTGGCGGCACCTCCATATCGTCCCAGCCATGATAGAGGATCAACTTGCCGCCGCTGGCTTTGAATTTACGCAAATCCGGATTCTGCGCGTTATAGAGGCTTTCCGTCAGCATCAGACGGGCCGGGTCTTTGTCCCAATCATACGTCATCGGGTTATAGGCATTGCCCGGATCGTTGAAGAACGCGAGATACTGCGTGAACTGATAGATCATAGAACTGGGCGTGAGGATGCCACCGGGTGTTTTGGCGCCGTCAGGCTTAGTCAACCCGATGAACGCCGGCGCCCATTCGTATTCCGAGCCCACGGCCATGCCGCCGGGAAAAATGCGATTGCCGTTTGAATCGGACGCACCGGCATAGATTTTTTCCAGAACGCCCACCTCGGCCGCGCTCAAGCAATCATCTTTGACCTTGCCGCTGCATTTCAATTCGGCGGGCTTGAAGTTACAGGCGCGCGGGTCTTGCAGGATGTTGTCAGCCACGCCGTCCAGCATGTCGCACTTGGCCATCACGGCTTTGCGCACCATCGCAAGCTTGCGCGCATCAAAGATAGGCTTGCCTTGCGCGTCTAAATTGGCGCGCGCACTCCACAACAAGTGCAGAATGCCATCGCCGATTTCGTTCAGCACCGGTGCGCCCGAGACAATGCCGTCAAAATCATCGGGGACGCGCTGCGCTTCCACCATGCCCTGCCGCCCGCCGGTCGAGCAGCCATTGAAGTACGAATAGGCCGGTTGCTTGCCGTAGTAGGCGTTCACGATGGCTTTCGCCGCCACCGCCACCACATGCGTGGCGCGGTAACCAAAATCAATCTCGGCTTGAATGTCGTTGTAGGCCCAGGTGGCGATAAAGCTTTCGCCCTTATGGCCCATGTCGGTGTTCACCACCGCATAACCGCGCACCAGCGAATCTTCCGTCGCTTCCATGTTGAGGATGCCGCACATGCCGCCGCACCCTTGCATCAGGAACTTGCCGTTCCAGGTTTTGGTGGGCAGACGCACCTCGAAGCTGACGCGTGGGCTGACGAAACCCTGGATGCGGCAGTACGCGGGCAGGTCGCCCGCCGGCGCAACAACGGTTGCTGACTGAATGGCGGTGACAGCATCGGGCAGACTGGTGAAATTCTGGGCCATAATGGCACGGCACGCCGCAGCGGTTGGATCAAGCGGCGTTTGCTGAGCGTGCGCGCTGAAATTCACCAGGACCATCGCGGCAAACGCGCAAAGTATCTGTTTCATTGCTGCCCCTCCCCTAATCAACCAGCGCTACTTTTCGATGCTCTGGTCGAAGGCTTCTTTTTTGATCTGCGCAAATGCCACGCGCACACAATTGGGATCGAACACGGTAAATGCGTCTGTCGGCCCCCGGCTCTGATCGTAGCCTACGGGCGCAGACAATATGGGTACGTTGATGGTCCGCAGTTTCGCGTACACCGCCTGGAGGTTGTCGGTCAGAACCAAGAGGCTGGTGGCGCCGACCACGGGCGCCGGGTCGCAGGCCTGTGCAGCCCGAGGCTTCATATTGTCGAACCACGACAGCCCCACCGAGCCACCCAATTTGGTCCCTTGGCGGAGCGCGATCACCCGCCCCTTTTTTGCGCCAGGGGCGACGAGGTTCAGTTCGTCCGGGTTCTCGATGATCTTGTCATACTCGACCGTGAAGCCCAGCGTATCGCGGTAGAAGGTCAGCGAAGCCGCCATATCGGACGTCATGATGCTGGTGCGCCGAACAGGTGATACGCGCGCCGCGTCAGCCCACGCTTCGCCAAGCCAAGCGGTGTGGGTCCCAAGCCCTGCCGCGATCCCAAAAACCGCCGCAAGAACGAGCCCTTTTGCAGCACGCGATTCGCTGTTTTTCCGACCGCCTTTGATCATGCTTGAAATCCTCCCGACCGCGATAAATTTGTAAGAATGTAAATATAATCAATAAGTTATGGCTCTTGAGAAAGACCTTGCAGTTTGTTTCGACTTCAAATCAAATAGCATTCCGCGGTTGCGAACGGTGCCGCTTAAGAGTGCCGTCGCGTTGGGGGTCCGCTCTCGCAAAATGTTGAGAGAAAGGACTTAAAATTCATATCGGGGCATTGGATATCAAAAGTTTGGCGCGTGACCGAGGTCCGCACCGCCCGCATCACCCGCTCCTGCCACATCCTGTCATCGGCTTTACCCAGCACTGGCTGAACTTGGGCAACAACGGCAGTCTGCCGCAATGGTCGGCGTTTGATTTGAGGGATGTGGGCGAGAATGCGCCGCACTTGACCATCCTGAAGATCGCGTCTGATGGTTCGGTCGATGTTGAGTTTGTCGGCTCTGCGGTGTCCGCACTGGTAGGAGAGGAATTCGCCGGCACAAGCGCAACGGCTGAAAACCCCACCATCTGCGACATCGATTGGTACAACCGCGCCCAGGCCGCAGCCGACCAATCCGACATTCAGGTCAGCAACGGCAAAGTCAATCCGCCCTATACGTCCGAGATCGAGTACGTGTCGGCGGACTTCCCCTTTCGCGGCGACGACGGCCAGATCAGCCATGTGGTGTGTGTGACGGTCGCTAAACTGAACTAGGCCACTGCGCCAGGCGCATTGACGCTCTGCGTGGTGCGCATTGACTTTCAATACAATCAGAGGCCATGAGTGCATTCCGTTTTAGGAATACGCCTCATGGCCTCTCTTTATAACTCGACCCATTTTAAGATGGATGATGCAGCAACGCTGCATCGCTTCGTCCGTCAGTATCCGCTGGCAACACTCATCACCCATGGCGCCGATGGCCTGACGGCCAGCCATGTGCCGATGTTGCTGGAAGAAACCGGCTCCGGGTTTGTACTGCGCGGACACATCGCACGGGCCAATGGTCATTGGAAGAACCTGGGCGACGGCGTTGATGCGTTGGCGATCTTCAACGGCCCGCAGGCTTATGTCACGCCGCAGTGGTATCCGAGCAAGCTGAAGGACGGAAAAGTCGTGCCCACGTGGAACTACGCGGTCACCCATGTGCGCGGCACGTTGCGCGCCGTGCATGATACTGCCTGGCTGCACCGCCTGGTCAGTGCGCTGACGAGCGAGCATGAAAAGGCCTTCGCACACCAATGGGCCGTGACCGATGCGCCGGATGATTATGTGGAGAGAATGCTGAAAGCCATTGTCGGGTTGGAGCTAACCATCACCAGCATCGAAGGCAAATGGAAGCTGAGCCAGAACCGCGATGCGGCGGACTACAGCGGCACCAAGAACGGCCTTGCCGCACGGGGCACGCCCGACACGGATGCCGTCAACGCTCTGATGCCGCCACGCTAAGGCTTCAATCTGGCGATCAACGCGGCGTGACGGGGCAACATGCCTGGGGGCAGTTGATCCAACGGCACAAACGCGGCCTCGAAAATTTCGTGATTAAGCTGCGGCGCTTGGCCAGCGTTGATGCGGCCCAGGAACACCACCTCACGCTGATAGGCGTCCACATCTTCGACAGCGAAGATACAGGTGAGTTCCGCGACGAGCCCGGTTTCTTCGCGCAGTTCGCGCAAGATGCCCGCCTCGGGCGTTTCGCCCCTGTTCAAGTATCCGCCGGGCAAGCCCCAGGGATACTTGTGGCGATAGACATGACTTAGCACCAAAATGCGTTTGTCATCGGTGAGGAACAGCCCGACCGCGCCGAAATTAAACTTTGCATTCACCGCCCACAGCAGCGTGCGCGTGAGGTGGCGCGGGATCAGGCGGTATAGTTTTCCAAAAAATGTGCGCATGGGGCTTTGAACTGAAATGATTGTGCAAAACTAGCACATATCAAGCGGTTTCGCGGCACCGCGTTTTTGCGTAGAGTGCTGCTTTGCGTAGAGGCTGGCGCAGGGAGATTCACGATGACCGATAAATACGCGGAAACCAGTTTCGGAGCCCGAACCGTAGGCTATGGGACGCGCCCGGCCGTCGTGGTGGTCGATTTCCAGAAAGGCTTTACCGACCCGACCTTTGAATTGGGCCGCAGCCCCTACGTACACAAGGCTGTTGAACAAACGTCGAAGCTCCTTAAAGCCGCACGTGCGCAGAACATTCCCGTGGCCAGTTGCCGCGTGGGCTGGGGATCCGAGAAGGATATCGGCTACTGGAAAATCGGCTGCCTGCACAAAGGCTGGTTCTACGGCGACCCCACCACCGAGATGGACGCGCGCGTATACGACCCCGCCTATGATTTCAACTTCTGGAAGAACGCGCCTAGCATTTTCTTCGGCACACCGCTGATGAGTTTCCTGACCACGCAATGCGTCGACACAGTGATCGTGACCGGATGTAACACGTCGGGCTGCGTGCGAGCCTCGATTGTGGATGCCTTTTCGTATGGCTATCGCGTCATCGTACCCGAAGACTGCTGCGGTGACGTAGACCTCGGCCCGCATCAAT
Organism: Rhodospirillaceae bacterium; assembly: GCA_016793005.1. Classification (GTDB taxonomy): domain Bacteria; phylum Pseudomonadota; class Alphaproteobacteria; order Rhodospirillales; family Rhodospirillaceae. The sequence continues at coordinate 10,519 of JAEUKL010000031.1, forward strand.
CGAACCTGCAGGACTGTGGCCGGCGCTACTGCGACGTGACGAATGCCGCAGATGTTATGGCGTATTTCAGCCGCCTCAACCCCAGCAAAGCGGCCGCTGAGTAGTTAGGCCAGCAACGCTGCGGCGTGCCAGCGCAAGTGATCGTCAATAAACGAGGCAATGAAGTAGTAGCTGTGGTCATAGCCGGGCTGCATCCTCAGTTGGCATTCAATGCCTTTGGCCTTGCAGGCCGTAGCGAGACGCTCGGGCTGTAGCTGATCTTTCAGAAACTTGTCGGCATCGCCCTGGTCGATCAGCATTTTCGGCACGCCGCGCCCGTCCTCGATCAAGGCCACACTGTCGTAGGCACGCCAGGCCGCACGGTCTTCGCCCAAATAGCGCCCCAGCGCTTTCTGGCCCCAGGGCACCTGGCTGGGAGCAACGATGGGCGCGAACGCCGTGACCGACGAATACTGCTGTGGGTTCTTGAGCGCGATGGTGAGCGCGCCGTGCCCGCCCATGGAATGCCCGCTGATGCCCTGGCGCTGCATATCGGCCGGGAAGTGTGCTGCGATCACACCCGGTAATTCGAGCGTGATATACGAGTACATGCGGTAATTGGCCGCCCATGGGCTCTGCGTGGCATCAAGATAAAAGCCTGCGCCCAAGCCAAAGTCATAAGCGTTGTCGGGATCGCCCGGCACACCTTCGCCTCGCGGGCTGGTATCGGGGGCCACCAGCATCAGGCCCAGTTCGGCCGCAGCACGCTGCGCCCCGGCTTTGACGGTAAAGTTTTCCTCGGTGCACGTGAGCCCCGCCAGAAACCACACCACCGGCACCGGCCCTTTGGCCGCTTGGGGTGGCGTGAACACAGCAAAGCGCATCGGCGTTTTGGTTTCGGCCGAAGCATGCCGGTAGAACCCCTGGCGGCCACCAAAACAGACCTGTTCGCTGATCGTTTCCAAGCTCATATGCAAAACCCACATCCCTTTTAGCGGCAGCTTAACTCTAAAAATTGGTATCACGCGCGCGCTGTGCGCACACTCTGAAAATCCGGCGGGCGTACATCGGGGCACTTCCTGATTGCATCTCGGTCAGGGCGGTTCATTGTCATGTCCATACTATAATAAGGAGCACCCGGTGAGATTCTTACCCCTATTCGCGGTCCTGTTGTTCAGTGCTGCGCCCGTATCAGCCGCGGATTCAATCAACACCTGGCTCGGAAAATCTGATTTCAAGATGTACCGGGTTTTCACCGGGCCGGAGGGGCGCTCGGTCGTGGAGGAAATAACCGTACCTGTGGGCGAAGCAGGCCCGGCGGGTAAATTCGGGATCATCGACCGCGATGTGAAGAACATGAATATCGGGTACTACGAGAACGGCTGGTTCTCGGACTGGCATCCGCCCAATTCCAAGCGTTTGAACTTGGTCTTGCAAGGCGATTTCATTTTTGACATCGGCGACGGTAAGGAATATCGCATCAAAGCGGGCGAAATGATTCTGGCTGAGGATTTTGACGGCAAAGGCCACACCTCGCGCTGCGATGCCGCCAACAACCAGCGCTGCATTTCCATGTCGGTTGTGCTTGAGCCCAAAGATGACAAGCCAACCAAACTGCGCACGCGCTAAATCCCACGCGCTAATTCTACCACCGCTCCGGTAACACAAGGTCGGATGGCCAGCCGATTAATCGCGTTGCAAGAGATTGCACCTGCGCTGGCGTCATCATCATGATCAGCGCATAGGCGGGATCAGGCCCGATGACGTTGGTCAAGTGTCCCTGCCCACTTGCATCCAGTGACAACGACGCATCCCCAGGCCCTGAACGGCGCACAACGCCCTTCATGCCGCCGACTTGCGTTTCCACGGTTCCCTGCAACAAGACCGAGATGGCGGGATTGGGATTGGGGTGCCACGCGCGCGGGCCCGGCTCTAACCGCGCGCCTTTCCATGCGCCCAGGTCGAACACATCAGTCCACCACGCCGTACCGGCTTTAGTTTGACCGGTATAGGGCACATAGACATCCGTGAAATACGACAACCCATCGGCGCGCGCATAAACGCACGACAGCTTCAGTCCTTGGGGTTCGTCACTCATGGGTTAGTCTCAATCTGCTCCACCTTGATCTTCTCCCACGCCACGACATCTTCTACGGCGCTGTAACCCTTCACCTGAGGTGAGACTGCATCGAAATTCACCCCACGCCACAGGAGCACGCCCGGTGGATTGTCGCGCTCGTAGGCCAAGGCCGCACGTGTCGCGGCTTGGCGCTCCCGCACAGTCGCCGCCGCAGCTGCTTTGTTGATCAGCGGCATCATCGCTGTGTCGCAGTGATAAGGATGGTGCCATTTGCAGGATCGAAACAGATACCCGCGCAGCGAATCAAAGCCTGTGAAGGTCCACCCAAAAGCCTCAGCCGGCCACTGCGCACTTTGCACGCTTTCAGCAATGCGCGTGGTGGGCGTTGCCCGCACGTTCATCCGCACACCCACGGCGGACAGATCTTGCGCGATCTGCTGATAGAACTCGGCGTATCCGCTGGTGGCGGGGTCAATCAGCACGGTGAACTCAAAACCCTTGGCGTAGCCAGCGTCTTTCAGCAGTGCACGCGCGCGGGCCGGGTCGTAGGGGTACGCAGATAAATCTGGGTTGAACCCGAACGCGCCATCGTGGCTGAACTGGCTGGCGGGCTGGGTTGCACCATCAATCAGGGCCGCGATCATGGCCTGTTTATTCACCGCATAATTCAGCGCTTGACGCACGCGCACATCGTGCAACGGCGAGTCTTTGACAGTCACAAACGCCATGAATTCGATTTTCGGTGCGGGCCGCGACACGAATACCGCCCCCATCGCCTCGACAATCGTTTTGTCTTGCGCACTGAGACTGATGGCCACATCGACAGCCCCCGAGGCCAAGGCCTGGAGGCGCGATGCAGGCTCGGCGATCACCCTAATGTCGGCTTTGAGTGCCTGCGCCTTACGGCACGCGGTTGAGTTTGCCGACAGGTTGATACGGCCGTCCTGCCACTGATCGACCTTGAACGGCCCGGTACCGACCGGATTGCGGATGAAACTGTCGCGGCCGGCTGTGCGCCACTGTCGCGGGGCTGGAATGCGCAGGAAACTTAAGTGCAATGGCAGGATCGGGTTGGCCGCTTTGGTTTTGATCTCAACGGTATAACTGTCTCGCGCGCGAACGCTGTCGATTTCCTGACTGACGTCCATGTTCGCCGATGAATCGCGCTTGCCCTCAGGTGTGGCAAGATATGCAAAGGCGTCGACAACTGCGGTTGCGTCAAAGGGTTCGCCGTTCGAGAACACGACATCACGGGCGAGTTGAAAAACCCAGGTGGCTGGACCTTCCTGAGCCCAAGATACAGCAAGGCCGGGCCCGACCTCGCCCGCACCTTTGAGTACGGTCAAGGGGTCGTAAATCATCTGCGCGGGCAGCGCCTGCGGCAACGAGACAGGGCCGTAGGGATTACCCGCTGTAATCGGCATCAGCGGTGTCGCCACACGTAGCGTATCTGCTGCCGCAGAGTTGAAAGCTACTAAAGCCATCAGCGCTGCACCAAAGGCCCGTTCAACGTGCATTATTTGACGCCACCAAGAAACTGGACGATGGAAGCGCGGCAACTGCGGTACTTTGCGACTTGAATTGAAATCTGTTGCGCTGCGTGTTGCAGCCGCGGCAGAAAATCTTCCCTGATGGCTTCGGGCTTTACTGATGCAGCGATAAACCGCAGCTCAAGCCCGAACACTGAATCGCGCGGCCCCGGCACGGGTACGCCAATACTGCCTTCGGCAGAGCGTAACGGCTCGAAAATCACATAACCCTGTTTGCGCGCAAGACCCAAAAGGGATTCGCGGTAAGCAGCACTATGCGTAAACAATTCCGGCCCGTATTTCTGCTGCGTGCGTTTGTTGATGCGCAACGCCTCGGCGGGGTCCAGCATCGCCTTGCAAATCACACCTGCCGCGCGGCGGAATTGCGGAATGCGCTCGCCACTGATGATGCGCTTCAGGTTCCGCTTGGCCACCGTGTCGGTTGCTTCAAGCACGACTACATCCAGATCATCCAGTTGGCCCAACAGCACGGGCCACCCGGTTTTCTTTGTAATGTCTGCCATCAGTGGCCGCGCCGTTTCGGCGGCGATGGCCGCAATGGGTACCTGCCCGGCGACACTGAGAATCTTTGACGTGGGCCGGTACGCTTCACGCGGAGAACGGCGATACACAAAACCCGTATGACTGAGACTTTCCAGAATGCGGTATACGGCTTGGCGGCTTAAGGCCGTTTCAGTGCTGATCTGCTGCACATTGCAAACACCGTGCGCGACGATGTGCTCCAGCACCATCAACCCGCGCTCCAGCACCTTGGTGCTTTCCGTGCGTCCTTTGCGCTCCATACCGGCTCACCTTTTGTGTTCGCCTTGGGAAGGCTTCGAATAACTGACGTTATGACGTCGCCGCAGTAACATTGGGCCAGATGGTTGGGAAAAAGTCGCCTGCCGGTTTCTGGCCTTTGGGCATCTCCGTCACACCTGGGATCGGTGCGCGATCCGGGGCCGGGCTCCACACCACATCATCGCCAAACCAGCGCGTGGCAAGGCCTGCCCGCGGGCGGTCTTTGCTGTCATTGCCTTTAGAGAAATGCGGCGTTAGCGGATGAAAAATGACCGCATCGCCGGGCTCAAGATCGTACGTGACAAAATTCAGTTCCGGGTTGTCGCGCCGCTGCTCGAAATCGGGGCACATATTGACGGTGTCATACTTAATGCCATGGTCGAGACAATATTTATGGTGCCCTGCCAAATATTCTACCCGACCGTTCTGCTGGTCGATAGGCGTGAGCGCGATGTAGGTGTTGGGTACATGCTCACCGTCGACGGGCCACAACGTATCGGCATGCCAGCGCATGATGCGTGGTGATTCGGGCCACTTCACAAATAAGTGGTCGTGATAGATCGAGATGTTTTGCGACCCAATCACCCGGGCGGTGATTTCGGCTACAGGCGACTGAAAGATGAAATCGCGAAACACGCCGGGCTTGCGCCACAAAAAAGAAACCGACGTCATCGTGTCGCTTTGCGACCGGCTGATCGTGCCGTAGGCCGCTGGGTCCGCCGCTACCTTCTGGGCCGCGGCCCACAAGGCATTGATCCAGGTGCGGTCGATAGCGCCGCGCACGCAAACCACACCATCGCGCTTGTAGTCAGCGACATGTTGCGGCGTGATGGTCAGGGCGCGAGAAGCAGGCATGTTTTTGATCTCCGCAAGACTCGGGGGATGCGGCACCGTGCCATGGCGGCGCGCGCGCCCGGCATCGAAAACATCTTAAAGTCCGAAATTCGGATAATCAAACCCACATGCCGGGCTGAGCCCTTACGGTTGGGCTTTGGCTTGCGCCTCAACGGCCGCGACAATTTCAGGCAAGCCGGGCAGCATGCGCTGCTCGATGACCTGATAGGCCTGGAATTCTGAGCCGCACGCATCGGCGTCGGCCTGAGCGTTGGTCCACACGTCCGGCGAGCCATAAGCTTCAATGAGCGGCGGCATGGAGTGTTGCGGGCGGCTGCGTTTGGTTGATGGCGCATTGAAGAAATAGTCGACGTCGGCCCGGAACTTTTCAAGACCGCCCTGATCACCCTTGGCCATCACAGCCGTCGCATCGACCAGTTGCTGAAGTTCGCCGGCCCGTTCGGTCAAGCGGTCTTCCAGTTCATTCAGAAATGCATGGTCATCGACATGGCTGGCGGGCAAGACCGCACGCAGTTGCCGCGCGAGCGAAACGTCTTGCGCGATCAGGCGTTTGGTTGCGACTTCCAAATAGCCGACACAGGCCTGGAAAAACGCCACTGTATCGGGCCACTGTGGCGCAGGGTTCGTCAAAGCGGCTTGGAGGAACCGACGACTGCGGGCGAGTCTGCGGCGTTCCTCACGCAGGGCTTCGCGCTGGGCTGTTTCAAACGCAGCATTGGCCATGTTACATCCCCTTCTTTAGCTAGCGTGACCATAAGCAAGCGGACGCATATCCAGCATCGTCACCGAACGCAGAAACTTCAGACGCAATCCCTGATCCGCCGCGCACTGTGTTGCGAACGCCAACCATTCAGCCCCTGAACTGGCCGCTTTGTCGGTGCGGCTCAGCAGTTCTTCGCGCGCAACCCGCCGCCGCTCGGCTGCGCAATCAGCCAGAATTGCGTTGTCGTTCGTGCGCAACGTTCCCAGCAGAGCATGCGCCAGAGCATAGGCATCGTGAACGCCGCAGTTCATGTTCATGCCGCCGCGCGTGGTGGAAATATGCGCTGCATCGCCCATCACGATGGCACGGCCTTGCAGATACGTTGACGCTACCCGCTTTCCGACCTCAAACACATCGGCCCACACGTCACGCAGCTTCTCGGTGTCCGGGCCAAAATAGTCCCTTAGCCGCGTCATGAAGTAGCCGGGCGATATGGCTTCATCGTTCGAAATCTGTGGTGGCGCGCGCAGCACCATACGCCACAGATCAGGCATTTTCAGGAACGAAAGCGATTTATTGCCGACATATAGATACGTCAGCGGCGCAATGCCGGGCAAGATTTCGTCCAGGTCCATGCGGGTGAAAACGCGCAACACGCGCTCTTCATAGGTTTCACCCTCAAATGCAATGCCCAAAAGATCACGCGTTGTGCTACGCGCGCCTTCGGTCACCAGCAAATAGTCACCTTCCCACTTTTGCGCGCCCCGCGGGCCTGTGGTGCTGACTTGAATGGAAGACCCGTTCTGCGATACCGCCACCACTTCAGCCTCAAACAGGACTTGCGCTGTCGGTTGGGCGACAAGTTGCTCAAGAAGCAGCGGCATAACCGCTGCTTGCTCTAAATGAATGCGGAATGGGCACGTGGTTTCGGCCGCCAACTCAGCCAAATGAAATTCGGCCAGGATGCCTTTGCCTTGCTCGCGGTATTGAATTTTGGGAACCAACTGGCCCTGGCTGGTCAGCACGTCCAGCAGGCCAAAATCGGCAAGAATTTCCAAGGTCGGGGGATGGAACGTCGAGGCCTTCGACATGCGGTTGAGATCGCTGCGCCGCTCCAGCATCACCACATCGACACCACCCTTGGCCAGGATTAAGGCTGCCGTAAGCCCAACGGGCCCGGCTCCTGCAACAATGACG
>JAEUKL010000032.1 GCA_016793005.1 Rhodospirillaceae bacterium
AGTGGAAAGGCTCGTTGAGTGCTGACTATCGCATCCGTACGGGGGCCGCGGTTGATCTGGTGCTGGGTGGTCAGTTCTCGGCGCAGTCCGATCAGATCAGCCAGTTCGATGCGGCGCTTGCGAACCGTCTTGGCACCACCATCGACGGCTACGGACTTGTCGACCTGTCGGCCGCCTTGGTGGATGTCGATGACCGCTACCGTGTGACGTTCTTGGTGAAAAACGTGTTCGACCAGGGCTTCGCCTCGGCCATTACATCGGGTGGTCCGGGCGGCAGTTTCCGCTACATCATCCCGCGTGAAGCCGACCGTTACTTCGGCATCACGGCGCGCTTGAACTTCTAAGCATCCCGAAAGACCTGAGAATAAAGCGCGCCGGGGCGACCTGGCGCGCTTTTTGTTTGTCGCCTTGTGGGGCTTGACCGGGCTTTCACCCCCGGACTAGGTTCATCTATGCAACCGACTGCGCAGCCCCGGTTTGAGCAGCTTGGTTGGGGGAGGATGAGGCGTCATGGCGAGCAGCGCAATTGCGCAGCCCATCGAAGTTTTGCCGGCGCACCGCTTCGATGAAGCGGCGCTTGCCGCGTATTTAACGCAAGCCTTAGAAGGTTTCGCTGGGCCCGCCAGTATACGCCAGTTTCAGGGCGGCCAAAGCAATCCCACGTTCCTGATTACAACGCCCCAACGTAAGTATGTCCTGCGCAAAAAGCCGCCGGGCAAGCTGTTGCCCAGTGCACACCAGGTCGAGCGCGAGTTCGCGGTGCTGAAAGCGCTATACGGAACGGGTGTGCCCGTGCCGCAGCCGCTCGTCCTTTGCGAAGACGCCAGTATTATCGGGACGGCGTTTTATGTGATGGCGTTTGTCGAGAACCGGGTGTACACGGCGCCCGGTATGCCCGACACGACGCCGGACCAGAGGCGCGGAGTTTACATGTCGCTGGCTGAAACTTTGGCGAAGCTTCACACAGTTGATTGGCGCGCTTGCGGGCTGGAAAACTTTGGCCGGCCCGATGGTTATCTCACGCGGCAAGTGGAGCGCTGGACCAAACAGTATATCGCCACCAAGTCCGACGACATTCCGGCCATGGATAAACTGATGGCGTGGTTGCCGGGCCATATCCCGGACTCGCACGACACCGCCGTCGCCCACGGTGATTACCGCCTCGGCAATCTGCTGATTGACCCGGTCGAACCCAAGGTGATCGCGATTGTGGATTGGGAGCTCGCAACGATAGGCCATCCCCTGGCCGATTTGGCTTATGCCTGCATCGCGTACCGCATGCCGACCGACGATCCCGTGTTTGCGGGATTGGCCGGTGTAGATTTGAAAGCGCTCGGCATTCCCAGCGAGGATGAGCTGGTTGCGATTTACTGCAAAGCCGCCGGGCGCGGCAGCATTCCGCATTGGCCGTTCTATCTGGCGTTTTCGTATTTCCGGTTGGCGTCGATTACTCAAGGTGTGTACGCGCGCAGCCTGCAAGGCAACGCCAGCGACTTGAAGGCAAAATTCTACGGCGCTGTGGCCAAGCAATCAGCCGAGATCGGCTGGTCGATTGCAGCGGCAGAGCCTGCATAAGGAGTTTCGATCATGGGGTACGCTCTTTCACCGCGCGCGCAGGACTTGCGTAAAAAACTTATCGCCTTCATGGATGAGCACGCCTACAAGGCCGAGAAAACGCACGCGGCACAAATGGCCGGCATGGCGAACCGCTGGCAAATTCCGCCCATCGTGGAAGAACTAAAACAAAAAGCAAAGGCGCAAGGCCTTTGGAATCTGTTTCTGCCCGGTCACGCAGAAGGGTTGTCGAACCTTGATTACGCACCGTTGTGCGAAGTGATGGGCCGCTCGTTGATTGCCCCTGAATTCTTCAATTGCTCGGCCCCCGATACGGGCAACATGGAAACGATTGAGCGCTACGGCACACCGGAGCAAAAGGCAAAGTGGTTAGAGCCGCTGTTGGAAGGCAAAATCCGCTCGTGCTTCGCCATGACCGAGCCCGCCGTGGCGTCATCGGATGCCACCAACATTTCCTGCGAGATCAAGCGCGACGGCAATTCGTCGTACGTGATCAACGGCCGCAAGTGGTGGAGCTCGGGCGCTATGGACCCGCGCTGCCGCATCATCATTCTCATGGGCAAAACTAATCCCGATGCCGCCAAGCACGAACAGCAATCCATGATTTTGGTGCCCATGGATACGCCGGGGGTGAAGGTGGTTCGTCCGCTGCCGGTGATGGGCTACGACGATGCGCCGCACGGCCACGCCGAGATTTCCTTCGAGAATGTGCGCGTGCCGGCAGAAAACATTCTGCTGGGCGAAGGACGTGGATTCGAAATCGCGCAAGGGCGATTGGGGCCGGGCCGTATTCACCATTGCATGCGGCTGATCGGTTCGGCCGAGCGCGCACTGGAAAGCATGATTGCGCGGGCAAAATCACGCACGGCTTTTGGCCGCAAACTCGCCGAGCAAGGTGTGGTGCGCGACCACATCGCGCTGTCGCGTATGGAAATCGACCAGGCGCGCCTGTTGGTGTTGGATGCCGCCGAGCAGATGGATCTGCACGGCAACAAGGTGGCGCGCAAAGCTATCGCCATGATCAAGGTGGTCGCACCCCGCATGGCCTGTCAGGTGATCGACCGCGCGATTCAAGTGCACGGCGGGGCCGGCGTCAGTGACGATTTCTTCCTGGCAGGCGCCTATGCCAACGCGCGCATGCTGCGGATCGCGGACGGCCCGGATGATGTGCACATCGAATCGGTCGCGAAAATGGAAATCGGCAAAATCGAAAAATCAGCGCATTAAGGAAACAGGACCGCGATCATCTCGGTGTAGCAGCACGGATTTTTCTCGCCCTCAATTTCAACCGTTACGATAAACGTCACTTTCATGGCGCCGTTCATCAAAGGATCAGCCGACTTCAATGTCTGATGCATACGGATACGAGAGCCAACACATGTCGGTGCCGGGAAGCGAACCTTGTCGCATCCATAATTCACGCCGCTGGAAAAATCCGCCCACTTGGGCCCCGCTGCCATTACTTTCGGAATAAGCGACAGGACAAACAGGCCGTGCGCGACGGGCATCCCATAGGGCGATTCTTTCCGGCAGCGGTCCGGGTCGGTGTGAATCCACTGGTCGTCACCGGTGACGCGCGCGAAATCGTTGATCATCTCTTGCGTGATGGTCATCCAGTCGCTGGGCGGCAGGTTTTCGCCAACGCGCGTTGGAAGAGCAGAGAGGGACGTCATGGTGAACCTCGGCACTGTTGAGCTTGAAATGCTAGCAACACGCTTCCCGCGAGGCCAGAGAAAGAGTGACGTGGGCAAGAGCGACGTGGTGAAACATGATGCGTGAAACAGGAGCTGCGCGATGACGCAGGACAAACAGGTTCGTCCGCCGTGGTTCAATCCAGCAACGCCTGGCCGCGAGGACTGCGTGTTGCCGTGTCTAGTCGACAAGTGGGCTGCCGCACACCCCGATAAGGATTTCATCCGCTTTGAGGACGGGGCGACCTGGACGTGGGCTGAGGCGCGCGAGATCGGTTTGCGCACGGCGGCGGCGCTGCAAAAGCGCGGCGTCAAGGCGGGCGACACGGTTCTGGCGTGGTTGCCCAACGGTGCTTCTTTGGTGCGTGCATGGCTGGGCGCCAATTACCTGGGCGCCGTGCTTGTGCCGATTAACTTGAGCTACAAGGGCCGCTTGCTGGAGCACGTCATCAAAACGTCGAAAGCGAAACTGATGATTTCGCATCCGGCGCTGGTGGAGCGCTTGGGCATTGTTGATCGTGGCACGTTAGAGCGTGTCATTGTCGATGCACCGCAATTGCCTGCGGTTGATGTCGGCCTGCCCGTTGAATCGCGTGAAGCGCTGGACGGTGATGCCAAATCGGTTGACCTCAGTTACCAGCCGCAAATCTGGGATACGATGGTGATTATTTTCACCTCGGGCACGACGGGGCCGTCCAAGGCGGTGCCGGCCACATACTTACATCAGTGGACGACGGGGCAAATTTCCTACGGCTACATGCGGCCTGACGATCGTATTTTAATTAATCTGCCGATTTATCACGTGGGCGGGACATCGAGTTTCATGGCGGCGGCAGCGTCGGGCGGGTCTATCGCGTTGTTCGATGCCTTCAACACCAAGGACTTTTGGGGCCAGCTGCGCGCGACCGGCTCGACCACCATCAGCGGGCTCATTGGGGCGATGACCACGTTCCTGTCGAAGAACGAGCCGCATCCATCGGACGCCGATAATCCATTACGTATTTGCACGCTGGCGCCCGTGAACGACGACACGATTGCCTTGGGGAAACGCTACGGGTTCGATTACGTCTCGGGCTTCAACATGACGGAACTCTCATGCCCGCTGATTACCGACGTGAACGTAAAAGTAAAGTACAGCTGCGGACGTCCGCGTTCGGGCGTGCAATGCCGTATTGTTGACGACAACGATATCGAAGTGCCGCACGGCACGGTTGGTGAGTTCATTGTCCGCAGCGACCGGCCGTGGGATCAGATCACGGCCTATTTCGGGAACGCGGAAGCCACCGCCATCGCCTGGCGTAACGGCTGGTTCCACACCGGCGATTTGATGTACCGCAACGAGGATGGCGACTTCTTCTTTGTCGACCGCAAGAAAGACGCCATCCGCCGCCGCGGGGAAAATATTTCATCGCTGGAAGTAGAGGCCGATGTGGCCTCGTATCCGGCCGTGCGTGAAGTGGCGGCCTACGGCGTGCCCAGTGCGAACGGCGAAGAAGAGGTGATGATTACCATCGCGGCAAAAGAGGGCCAGACCGTCGATCCACGGGCGCTGATTGAATTCCTGGTGCCGCGTATGGCGCACTATATGGTGCCGCGCTACGTGCGCACGGAACCTGAACTGCCCAAAACACCCACCAACAAAATCCAGAAGGCTGATCTGCGCCGCGAAGGGGTGACTAAAGCCACGTGGGACCGCGAAGCCGCAGGCATCGTGCTCAAACGCGACAAACTGAATAAGTAATGCCCTCTAAAGTCCTCCCGAAAAGTTCGGTCAACCGCGCCCTCAATGCCTTGGGCGACCGGTGGAGCCAGCTCATCATTCGCGAGGCGTTTTTAGGCGTCACCCAGTTCAACGATTTCTCGACACGCTGCGGCATGGCGCGTAGCACGCTCGCTCAACGGCTCCGGTTTCTTGTGAAGAACGGAATCCTGGAGCGCCGGGCCTTACGTGAAGGCATGGCGCGGCAAGATTACCACCTGACCCCGCGTGGGCGCGGCCTGTTTGATTCCATTTTACTGTCGTGGGCGTGGGGTTTGCGCTGGGGCGTGCTGAACCCCGGCATGCCCACCAGTATTGTC
>JAEUKL010000073.1 GCA_016793005.1 Rhodospirillaceae bacterium
CTCTCGATCAGCTTTGCTTTCTGCACCTGATAGGGAATTTGCGTGATGATGATTTGGAACTGGCCGCGATCCAGCTTCTCGACAGCCCATTTCGCGCGCACCCGCAGCGAACCACGGCCCGTGGCGTAGGCATCGACAATCGTCTCGCGGTTTTCCACCAGGATGCCTCCGGTGGGGAAATCAGGCCCCTGCACGAAATCGATCAGCGTCGACACATGGGCTTTGGGCGTCTTGATGAGATGCAGCATGGCATCGCACAGTTCGCCCACGTTATGCGGCGGAATGTTGGTCGCCATGCCGACAGCGATCCCCGCCGAACCATTGGCGAGAAGATTGGGCACCGTCGACGGCATCACCATCGGTTCGGATTCTTCGCCGTCGTACGTGGGGCGGAAATCCACCGCGTCCTCATCCAGGCCTTCCATCAGGCGCATGGCGTAGGGCGTCAACCGCGCTTCGGTGTATCGCATGGCGGCGGCGTTATCGCCGTCGATGTTGCCGAAGTTGCCTTGGCCTTCCACCAACGGATAGCGCACGGCAAAGTCTTGCGCCAAACGCACCAGCGCGTCGTAGACCGACGCATCACCGTGCGGGTGGTATTTACCGATCACGTCACCGACCACGCGGGCGCACTTCTTGAAGCCCGTCGCGGGGTCCAATTTCAGTTGGCGCATCGCATACAGCAGGCGGCGGTGCACAGGCTTCAAGCCGTCGCGCACATCGGGCAGCGAGCGGGAAACGATGGTGGATAAGGCATAGGCCAAATAGCGTTCGCCCAGGGCCTCGGCCAGCGGGGCTTGCCGAATTTCACCAATGGGCTTGGGCGCAGCGGGGGTACGAGCCATGCGCGACGTCACTCCAGAATCAGTCAGCCGTGAGTTATTTCGTAGTGCTTACTACATGTAGTAGGCCCGGAAATCCAGAGCCCCCCAAACCCGTTGGGTTTAGCCCCTGAGGCGCTCGACAAACCGCACACGCGCCGCAGGCATGGGCTGGCGGTGCGGGTTGAACACATGGGCCTCGAAGAAATAGCCTGTCAGCGCCAGGGCCGAGGCAATGTCACGGTCTGAGACACTTTCCACCTCTTCCCGCAGGAACGCAGGCAAAGCCAACAGCCTGCTCGCATAAGGTGCGCCCGCTTCGGCCGAGACGGCGCGCCCAGACTTGGGCGACACGTACACAAGATTTTCCACGCTGCCCGTACCTGCGCAGGCCGTCAGGTCCAAGCCGAACCCCAGATCGCGCAGCACCCCCAACTCCCACAGCGCATAGCGCGCGGCCCACCCCTCGGCGTTCAACTCTTCCAGAAACGCGACGGTCAGTTGCTCGATTTCGGGTTGCGGCTGGCGCTCGGGCAGTACGGCATCAATCAACGCACACAGTGACGACAGAGCGGCCAGGCGGCTGGCATCATCCATCACATCGGCGGAATAACTGTGCACAAGGTCGGCGGTGATCGTACCCAAGTGTTCATCCAACCGGGCGCGCCATGTGGCTTTGACGATATTGCCGGGCTGGAGCAAGCCTTTCTGACGGCGGCTGGCACCCGCCTTCACCAGGCCGGCATAACGCCCATTGTTTTCCGTCAGCAGGGAGATAATTGCATCATGCTCGCCATGACGCCGGACCGAGAGAATAAGCCCATGGTCATCCCAAGTGACCGCCACGTTGAACCCACTTCACTGCATGCGGTTGAAAAGCAGCAACAACCCAATGATCGCGCCGGCCAGCCCTGCGAATGTCAGCACGGTGTCGAAACCAGCCCACGGCGTATTCTTATTCCGACGGACGACAAGCGTACCTAAGGCGCCCACCCCCGCCAGAAAACAAATCACAGCAAACAACTTCACGGCACGCGCTTCCCTTACCCAACCTGGCGCGCATCAAAACCCGATTTAGGCGTTGAAGTCGAGCCCCCAGGCCGCAAATAAAGTGCGATCCTCGCGCCAGTTCTCTTTGACTTTCACGTGCAGGAACAGGTGCACCTTTCGGTCCAGCAGGCTTTCCAATTCCGCGCGCGCCTTGGCGCCGATGGATTTGATGCGCTTGCCGCCCTCGCCCAGCACGATGGATTTGTGATTCTCGCGCGTGACGTAAATGGTTTGATCCACTTTGGCGCTGCCGTCTTTGCGCTCTTCCCAAGCTTCGGTTTCAACCGCACACGAATACGGCAATTCCTGATTGAGTTGCATGAAAAGCTGCTCGCGCGTGATTTCAGCAGCCAGCAAACGCCCCGGCATGTCGGACACATCGTCCTCGGGGAACAACCACGGCCCCTGCGGCACCAACGCCGTGACCCGCTGTTGAATGCGGTCCAGGCCGTC
>JAEUKL010000104.1 GCA_016793005.1 Rhodospirillaceae bacterium
TGTAGCCGTAGAAATCCGTCATGGTGACGAACAGATCCAGCGATAAGCCCGCGGGCATCAGTGAACTGCCGAATTCGATAGGATTACCCATGGATGAGAAGCCGTCGAACAGCACCCGGGTCAGGCTGGCGCCATCAAACGGTGGCTTGAACCAGCGCGAACGCAAGAACATCGAGACGTTCTTGCGCATTTCCTTGTTGCCGGCGAAGTCCTTCCGATAGCGCCACAGAAACCACCACACGAAGGGGCGGAAGTACCATTTGCGCCACGGGCCGGCTTTGACGTGCTCGGGCATCAGCTCGCAGACATCGGAATGCTTCAGCCAGAAGTCGCGCAAAGGGTCGATGTTCAGGTCATGGGCCAGCGCACGCGCCAAGATGATGCCGTTAATGCCGCCGGCCGAGGCGCCGGCCACAATATCCACGACAATGCGCAAATCGATGGTGCGGCCGATTTCTCGCAAGAGCGCAAAGTAGGCTTTTTCGGTATCCGCCGGATCGTCGCGCTGCGGGGCGGGCTGACTATGCCCGTGGTCGGGATCGTTGGTGTTGGCGAAGACGTGATAATCACGCGATGCGCGAACGAGTTTTAAGATCTCTTTCGTGACACCATGGATGTAGACGGCCAGCGAAACGCCGCCATAACACACCAGCGCAAAACGAAGTTCTTTCTCTTTCACGTGCGCAATCCCACCCAGACCGATCTTCCGTGGGCCGATCTTCCGCCGGCCACGCCATCATACACACCCGCACGGGCAAAGTAGGAGTGGGATTCTTCCCAGTGCAGGCCGCACCAGCCCTTACTCGGCGGGCTGGTGATCCTGGTTGTCAAAGCGGCGTGTGGGGTGTGCCGCTTCATAGTCGGCTAGTTGCGCCGCAACACGGCCCGGCGAGCCGGTTTTCTTCGCCAACTGCTGATAGAACACCGGCACAACCAACAGCGTGATGAAGCTGGCGAAGCTGACGCCGGCGATAATCACGATCCCAATCGCAATACGGCCTTCAGCGCCGGCACCCGATGCCAGCGCCAGGGGAACCGCCCCCATGACCGTGGCCAAGGCCGTCATGACAATGGGGCGAAGGCGGATCGTGGCCGCTTCAACCAACGCATCACGGAAGGCCATTCCGGAATCGCGCAACTGATTGGTGAACTCGACAATGAGAATGCCGTTTTTCGCAGCCAAGCCTACCAGCACGATAATGCCGATTTGCGAATAGAGGTTGAAGCTTTGCCCGAACAACAGCAGCCCCGCCAGCGCGCCTGCCACCGCCAACGGCACGGTCATCAGGATCACAAACGGATGGATGAAGCTTTCAAACTGTGCAGCCAGCACCAGATAGACGACCAACAGCGACAGGCCGAAAGCCATGAACATCAGAACGTTGGCGTCGTTCAGCTCAGCCGCTTCACCACGCCAGGTCAGCGTTGCTTCCGGCGGCAGTTTTTCAACTGCAAGCTTGTTCAAATCTTTTACCGCTTCACCCAGCGTGTAGCCCGGCACAGGTGTGGCCATCAGCGTGATGGAGCGCTGGCGGTCAAGGCGGTTGAGTGAATCGGGGCCCGTGAACTCTTCAATACGGACCACGCTCGACAGCGGGATCAGTTCGCGTGTGGTGTCGGAGCGCACATAAATGTTGGTGACATCGGTCGGCGTCCGGCGATCATCCAACTGACCTTGCAGGATCACGTTATATTCTTCACCGCGCTCGATGAAGGTGGTAACGCGGCGCGAGCCCAGCATGATCGACAGCGTTTGGCCGATGGCATTAATGGACACACCCAAATCGGCCGCGCGGTTGCGGTCGATGTTGACGCGCATCTGCGCTTTGCTTTCGTTGAAGTTCGAGCGCACGCCCAACAGTCGCGGGTTCTCGCGCATGGCCGGCAGCATGATGTCGCGCCAGACGCGCAACTGATCGTACGTGGGCCCACCGATCGCCAACTGAAGACCGCCACCCCAGCCCTGGCCCATGCCGCCGCTGGGTGTGGGGATCATCTGCGCACCAGGAACCTGACGCAGCTTGCCGGCCACTTCACGCATCATGTCTTGCGATGAACGATGCCTTTGTTCCCAAGGCTCTAGACGCAGGATGATTTGACCCAAGTGCGTCGAGCCGCCCGAGACGTTCTCACCCATGGGCAGCATCTGCAGAATACGCGCGACTTCACCCTTCCCGAGGTAGTCTTTCAAGATATCCGTGGCGATCAGCGCCTGACGATCCGTGTATTCCAAACTTGAACCTTCGGGCGCGCGCACCATGACGTTGATGGTGCCGCGATCTTCCGGCGGCGTGAATTCTTTGGGCACAAACGCGAACATCAGGACGGTCGAGGCGGTAATGGCCAGGAATGCCATGATGACCAATTTCGGCCGTTCAAGGCCCATGATCAGCGTCTTTTTGTAGAACGCCTTCATGCGCTCGAAGGCCATCATGGCGCCTTTGGCCACTTTGGTGTCATCAAGCTTGTTGGTGAGAATTTTGCTGCACAGAACCGGTGTCAGGGTAAGCGCCACGAACATCGAGAACAGCACCGACGCCGCCATGGTGATGGAAAACTCGGTGAACAAGCGGCCGACAGTGCCGCCCTGCAACGTGATAGGAATAAAGGCTGCCACCAGAACCAGCGTGGTCGCCACCACCGCCACGCCAACCTGGCGAGTCCCGCGGTATGCCGCCAGCAGTGCGGGCTCGCCGCGTTTCATGCGGCGGTGGACGTTTTCAAGCACAATAATGGCGTCATCGACCACAAGGCCAATGGCCAGCACAAGCGCCAGCAGGGTGAGAATGTTCAGCGAGAATCCCAAGGGCCACAGAACAATGAACGTGGCCATCAAGCTGATCGGCACCGTCACGGACGGAATCAGAGCCGCACGCATTGTGCCCAGGAACAAGTAAATCACGGCCAGCACCAGCAAGGCCGCAACCCCCATGGCAACGCCGACTTCGCGCAAGGCGGCCGCAATATAAAGTGACGAGTCCATCGACACGGCCACTTCAATATCGGGCGGCAGCGTTTTTCTGACGGCTTCCAACTCTTTTTTGGCGGCGCTCGCAACGGCAAGCGTCGAGGCCCCAGGCCGCTTGATCAGCGCCAATCCCACGGCCGCATTGCCGTTGGCGCGGAAGCTTGAGTTATCGCTTTCGGGCCCGATCTCCACCTTGGCCAGTTCACCGAGACGAACCCGATAATTGTTGGGCCCGCGCGCAATCACAAGCTGCGCGAAGTCCTCCGCCGTTTGATACGTCCGCGCGGTGCGCAGCGTGAAATCACGGCTTTCGGATTCAAGCAGCCCTGCGCCCAGTTCGATATTCTCGCGGCGCAGAGCCGATTCAATGTCGGTGACGGTAATTTGGCGCGCCGCCAGCGCGCGGCGGTCGATCCACACCCGCATAGAGCGCTTCCGCTCGCCGCCGAACCACGTGAACGCCACGCCATCAATCGACGCCATGCGGTCGCGCATGTAGCGTTCGACATAATCCGACAGTTCCATCGGCGTGCGTGTGGGCGAAAAGATGTTCATCCACAGAATTGGATCTGCATCCTGGTCGGCTTTTTGCACCACCGGCGTATCGGCTTCGGGGGGCAGACGGCCGGCCACGCGCGAAACCTGGTCGCGCACGTCGTTGGCGGCGTCGTCAATATCGCGGTTAAGTTCAAACTCGATGGTCACAAAGCCGAACGCATCGCGCGAGGACGAACTGATGGATTTGATGCCTTCAATACCGCTGATCTGGTCCTCGATGGGTTGGATCATGCGGCTTTCAATAACGTCGGCAGAGGCGCCGGCATAAAGCACGCGCACCGACACAATGGGCCGCTCGATGTTGGGCGTTTCACGCACCGGCAGCTGCACAACGGCAAACACGCCGAACACGATCAGCAGCAGGCTGGCCACGATGGCAACGACAGGTCTTTTGATCGAAAAATCCGACAGAAACATCGGCGCTCTCCCTCGGGCGCGCAAAGATCACAAAATCTGCGCGCCGCGTATTTTGTCTGCCTGAGCTAAAACTGTTAGCTCGGCCCTTTCATCTCCGTGCGCACATCAGCAGAGGGCAAGCCTGTGCCGATCTTATCACGGTTTTTGATGTCGACCTTTGCTTTCGGGCGCAGGTCCATGATGCCTTCAACGACAACGATGTCGCCTTCTTTCAGGCCTTCCAAGACTTCCACCGCACCGACGCGGCGGCGACCCAAAGTAAGCTCGACACGCGAGACGGTGCTGTCGGGACCGACAACAAAGACGAAGTTCTTGTTGCTCTCGGGCAGCAAGGCTTGCTCAGGCACCATCAGCGACTGACGGCGATCCTTGATAAGATCAATCACCATCAGCATGCCGGGCTTCAAACGCGCTTCCGAATTGGGAATAAGCGCACGAATGCCGACCGAACGCGTGACGGGATCGACGCGGCTGTCGACAGAGACAACTTGGCCTTTGAACATTTCATCGCGGTAGGCGCTGGTGGTGGCTTCGATATCAAGGCCGGGACGCAACGTGGCCAGGAAGGTTTCCGGCACGGCGAAATCAAGCTTGATGGTCGAGATATCATCCAGCGTGGTGATGACCGCACCCGGCTGCACCAAGGCACCCAAGCTGACGCGGCGCGGACCCAATACACCCGAGAACGGTGCGATGATACGGAAATCACCGACGCGCGCCCGCGCAGCCGCGGCATTGGCCTCGGCTTTCTTCACGGCGGCGACCTGTTGATCGACGCGTGCGCGGCTGACGTTGTTGGATTCCGCCAGCCCCATGATGCGTTGCAGTTCTTTGCGTTGTTCATCGACGTTGGCAAGTTCGACATTCAAACGCGCATCGACTTCGCCGGCATCGACGGCGGCGATCTCTTCGCCCTTCTTCACAAACTGGCCATCATCAAACGTCAGGGCGCGGATCACGCCCGTCACTTTTGCCGTGACCGTAATCGATTCATTCGCGGCTGACGTCCCAATGGCTTCGATGTGATCATCGAACATTTCAAATGTCACACGCGTGACATTCACCGGTGCAGGACGGCCCATGCCCGCAGGCCCACCCATGCCCGGCGGACCGCCGGCGGGCTTCGACCCTGCGAACATGAAATAGGCTGCACCCGCCGCCACAACTGCGACAGCCGCAACGCCGCCCATCACAAAACGATTTAACTGCATTCAATAAAACCTTTAGCGGCTCTCACCAGACGCGAGAGCCGCGAGACCTAAAGTTTGGCTCTCTATTCAGAGAGCCGCTATTTGTACGGTGTATAACCGCGCTTGGGTTACAGGGCCATTCATGCCGTGTAACCGGCTGTAACAAAAGGATTAATTTTCCCAAAACACCGCTCTGAACCCCCAAAATCAGAGGGCTTTGAGGGCATTCAAGGCATCATTTCCTAACCCTGCTTTTTCCGCCGCAGAAGAGAGTTCGTTCAAGGTGCCCGGAGGAAGGTAGATGCCCATTTCCAGGCGTTTGGCTTTGGCCTGCCGCTCCGGATCGCCCGCGATCTGAACGGCCTCGCCCGAGATGGTTGGCGCCGCTTTCAAATACCCCTTCAGGGCCTCGATTTCGGTATTGATCGCCCCCGGATCGCCCAGGTGTGCCGGGTCTGCGATCAACGAAAACATATTGTTGATAATACCGCCGCGGCGCGGCGTGCCGGGTTGGATCGTGCCGTAACCGGTCATGGCGCCCGCCAGAATTTCGCAGGCGAGCATCAGACCGTACCCTTTATGCAAACCGAAGGGCAATAACGCGCCTTGCGGCGGGCCGATGTACTTGGCCGGGTCGTTGGAGGGCTGACCGCTCGCGTCGATGATCGCATGATCTTGCAACATCTGACCCGACTGGTGCGCCACCATCACCTTGCCCATGGCGATGGCGGACGTCGCCATATCCAATAAAAAAGGCGTGCGGTCTTTGCCGGCCGGAATTCCGATGCAAATCGGATTAGTGCCGAAACGCGCATCTTTGCCCGTGAACGGCGCGACCATGGGTTTGTGATCGACAACATTGACGAAATGGATCGAGATCAGCCCAGCCTCAAGGGCCATCTCGGCATAAGCACCGACGCGACCGATATGGGCCGCGTTGCGCAATGTCATCAGCACCACGCCTGTGGTCTTACAGCGCTCCATCGCTTTGTGCATGGCTTCACGGCCCACGCAGATGCCGAACCCACGACCGCCGTCGAATTGCAGGATCGCGCCACCATCGTTGATGCACGTGACACGCGTGCCCGGAACGCACGTTCCTTGGGCAATTTGTTCGACATAACGGCGCACCAGTTGCACGCCATGACTGTCATGGCCGTTTAAGTTCGCCTCGACCAGATGATCGGCGACCGCGCGCGCCTCGCCTGCGGGCGCACCGGCGCGGTGCAATATGTCGGCTGTCAGTGCGCGCAGCGATAAATGGGTAACATGCATGGACTGAAAGCCCCCTATGTCATGAACTTCAATTGATGGACAGCCGCCCGGCCTGCGGGTGTATCATACGCTGAAGGCGATTTTGACACGACTGAACCAGAACGACGAAGGCGAAACGCATGCGCATCCATGTGCTGATGATTCTGCTGGCAGCAGTACTGCTGGGGACCGGAACAGCATACGCGCAGAATAACCCGTTCGGCGGACGTGGCGCACCATCGCAAGCCGCACCCCAGAATGCGCCACCGGCGCAAAATGCCGGTGAGGAAACAGCGCATGAACCGCTGATTACGTTGCCGGCGCCAATGATTGCCCTATTCCGGCAAGTGGCTGATTGGCAGCGCGATTTGAACCGCTTTCTCAGCGGAAAACTGCGCGAGTCCAGCGCCGAGGGCAGTTGGTTGGCGGCCTTTAGTGTTTTGCTGGCAAGCTTTGTCTACGGTGTGCTGCATGCGGCCGGGCCCGGCCACGGCAAGATGGTTGTCGCGTCGTACTTCACCGCGAAGAAAGCCCCTTTAAAAACCGGCATTCTGATGGGCAGCGTGATTGCGCTGACGCAAGCGCTTGTTGCCATCGGCGTTGTGGGCGTGCTGGCGCTGCTTGTCGGACGCAGCCAAATGCAGATCATGGATGATGCGAACTGGCTGGAGATTGCGAGCTACACGATCATCTTCGCCATGGGCGCTTACATGACCTATTGCGCACTGCGTGGCCGCGAAGCCTTCGCCCACGACCATGGCCCGCCGGCCAGCACTTTCGACGATGCCGATTCAAGCAGCGCGGCAAAAGCGCATCATCACCACGCGCCGCAAGCCCACGACCATCATGAGCATCATGAGCATGATCATCATGGACATGATCACCACGAGCATCATGCGCATGATCATCACGGCCACAGCCACGGCCACAACCACAGTCATAATCACGATCATGGCCACGACCATGACCACGATCATGACGGCACGGCGGCGAAGAACACCTGGCTTGCGCGCATCGGCCGCATGCTGGCGGGGCGCGACGGTGAAGTGATTGCGGTGGGCATGGTTTCGGGCGTGCGCCCCTGCACGGGCTCGATCCTGGTGCTGTTGTTCGCGCTGGCCAACGGCGTGTTTCTGCTGGGCATTGCCGCAGCGTTGCTGATTGCCTTTGGTGTTGCGATTACAATTTCAGTGCTAGGCATCGGCACGATTGTGCTGCGTCACGCCATTACGGGCGGCCATAACGCACCAACGCCCGCACGCGCGATGTTGAGCCGCGCCCTCACCATTGCCGGTTCTGCCGGTGTTATGATTTTGGGTGGCCTGCTGCTCGGTGGCGCGCTGCAGATGAGCGGCTTGATCTAAGAGCGATTGGTCTCGGTTTCAGCGCTTACGACTTGCACTTCAGTTTGACCAGCTGCGGCGTCACCACGCCGTTGGCTGTGGCAAGTTCTTTGTCCGAGGCGAACGACCAGCTGCACTTGTC
>JAEUKL010000121.1 GCA_016793005.1 Rhodospirillaceae bacterium
AGGAGAATCAGGGGGATTTCCCGTCAGGGATAACCGGCGGGACCAGACAACATGAGCGATATGGATTGGAGTGCGCTGCGCGACTTCTTGGCCGTTGCCAAGACCGGCAGCCTCTCGCGCGCCGCGCGCGATTTGAAGATCAGCCAGCCGACCTTAAGCCGCCGCGTAGCCGCACTTGAGGAGCAATTGGGCACGCGCCTGTTCGTGCGCACCCCGCGCGGGTTGTTGCTGACGGATGACGGCGAAAGCGTGCTGGAAGGCGCCCGTCGTGTCGAGCAGGAGGCCCTGTCGATTGAACGCAAGGCCGATGCCTCGCAGCAAACACTCAATGGAACTGTGCGCATCTCGCTCACCGAGGGCTTGGGGACCATGTGGCTGCCGCAAAAGCTGGCGGCGTTCCATCTTCAGCAGCCGGGGTTGTGTGTGGAAGTGCTGGTGGACAACCGCGCGGTCGATCTGGTGCGGCGCGAGGCCGACATCGCCGTGCGCATGTTCCGGCCCACGCAGGCTGATCTGATTGCCAAGCGTGTCGGCGATGTGGTGATGGGCCTGTATGCGACGAAGGATTACCTCGCCAAGAACGGCCGCCCTGAAACGCTGGAAGATTTAAAAAGCCACACACTTGTCAGTTTCGATGAAAGCATGGGGGCCAACCCGGCGGTGCAGAAGCTGGAAAGCAACTTCATGCGCGAGAAGATCGTGCATCGCGCCGGAAGCTTTTTGGGCCAGCTTTCAGCAACCCGTGCCGGCATCGGTGTGGGCGTGCACGATTGCTATTTGGCGGCAGGCTACCCCGAGTTGGAGCGCCTGATGCCGCAGTGGTTCCATCACCGCTTGGAAGTGTGGCTGGTCACACACCCCGATGTGCGCCGCAGCGCACGCATTCGCGCGGTGTATGACTTCTTGTGTGAAGCGTTTGCGCAAGACCGCGCGCTCTTGATGGGCGAGGATGCTCTTAGAAATGCGGCATAGCCGCGGTGCAGAAAGCGGCTTAGTTGGTTTCTGACTAGCCAACCATCGCCGTGCCGCGTGGCATCAGGCCACGGGTGTCTTCTTCGAAGAGATCGGTGAGTTCCTGCATCACCGCACCGCCGAGTTCGTCGGCATCCATGAGCGTGACGGCGCGGCGGTAGTAGCGTGTCACATCGTGGCCAATACCAATCGCCAGCAACTGCACCGATGAGTAATTCTCGATGTAGGCGATCACATCGCGCAGGTGCTGTTCCAGGTAATTGCCGGGGTTCACCGATAGCGTGGAATCATCCACCGGTGCGCCGTCGGAAATCACCATCAGAATGCGGCGTTCTTCGTGGCGCTGGATCAGGCGGTTGTGTGCCCAGGCCAAAGCTTCCCCATCAATGTTCTCTTTTAAAATACCTTCGCGCAGCATCAGGCCTAAGTTGCGCCGTGCGCGTCGCCACGGTGTATCAGCGGCCTTGTAGATGATGTGGCGCAGGTCATTCAGGCGGCCGGGATTGGCAGGCTTGCCATGCTCGGCCCAGTGCTTGCGCGATTGGCCGCCTTTCCATTGACTGGTGGTAAAGCCCAGAATCTCCACCTTCACGCCGCAGCGTTCCAGGGTGCGCGCCAGAATATCGGCGGTCATGGCGGCGATGGTAATGGGTCGGCCGCGCATGGAGCCTGAGTTGTCGATCAGCAGTGTCACCACTGTATCGCGGAATTTGGTTTCATTCTCGCGCTTGAACGACAACGAATGCGTGGGGTTGGCGACAATACGCGCGAGGCGGCTCGCATCCAGCAAGCCTTCTTCCAGATCAAACAGCCAACTGCGCTGCTGCTGTGCCATCAAGCGGCGCTGCAACCGATTGGCCAGACGCGACACAACACCCTGTAGATGCGCCAACTGACGGTCGAGTTGAAGGCGCAGGCGCGCCAATTCGTCCGGGTCGCACAGGTTGGCGGCATCTTCGATCTGATCGTACTGCGTGTTGTAGATTTTGTAGCGCGCCTGGCCCTTGCCCTCGTTGTGGCCGGACTTGGGGCGCATCTGCTTGCCGTCGGCGCCAGGGTCCATGGCGGACTCGAGCATGGAGGAGTCCTGGCTGTCCTGCTCGTCTTGGGTAGACTCGCCTTCAGCTTCTTCCGCTCCGGCTTGGCTTTCGCTTTCGCCCGGCGCGGTTTCCTGGTCTTGCTCTTGCTGGTCGCCGGCTTCGTCGTCGTCGGCAGGGCTTTCGGTTTGATCGCCGGCTTCGGTTTCCTCGTCGTTGAGGTCACGCCCGCCGTCGTCTTTCTCCAGTTCCAACTCTTCGATCACTTTGCGTAAGATATCGGCGTAGGCTTTTTGATTGCCGAGATTGTCTTTTAGCGCATCCAGATACTTATCCAGCTTGGCGCCGTATTCGGTCTCGAAAATATCTTTCACATGCTTGCACGTGGGCCCCAGTTTGAACCCACCACAGCGATCATGGATCAGCACCTTCAAGGCATCGCCCATCTGCACCTGGAACGACGTGCGCGCCATGGCGTAGCCTTCCAGCGTCAGGCGTTGTTCCAAGGCCTCGCCGATGGTTTGCGCAACGCCCTGATAGTGTTCGACACCCAAAGCTTCAACGCGCGTCTGCTCCATCGCGGTGTAGGCATCCACCGCGTCTTTGCCATTGGGCATCCGGCGCTGGTGCAGCGTGGCATTATGATGCTTGAGCCGCATCGCCATGGCGTCGGCGGCCCCGCGCAGGCGCACCACATTCTCATGCGTCAGTTTCTGCGGCGGCAGCGGCAGGCGCACTTCGCCCGACGCCGAAGCGCCGAGCTTCTGGTTGTTGGCGATGGGCGTGAAAACGACCGAGGTTTCCTTATGGCCCGACAGCGCCTTCACCACAGCCGACGTCGCCGTCTTGAAGGCTTCGGTCTTCGACGGTCCGCGGTCAGGGTAGCTTTGGTACGGGCTCGGAGGCACGGGCGTTGCGCAGTCTACGCAGCTTCAATGGCAGCACCGGCCACATCGGTGCCGAAGCAGCGCTGGTAGTATTCCGCGATAGTGGCGCGCTCGGTTTCGTCACACTTGTTCAGGAATGTAACGCGGAACGCATAGCCCACATCTTTGAAGATTTGCGCGTTCTCGGCCCAGCTAATCACGGTGCGCGGCGACATGACGGTGGAAATATCGCCTGCCATGAAGCCCTGACGTGTCAGATCGGCCACATCCACCATGTTCGAGATGGTTTTCTTGCCTTCTTTGGTGCCGTAGCCCGTCACCTTCGAGAGCACGATGTTGGTTTCCGCATCATGCGGCAGGTAGTTGAGCGTAGCGACGATGTTCCAGCGGTCCATCTGACCTTGGTTGATCTGCTGCGTGCCGTGATAAAGCCCGGTGGTGTCGCCCAGGCCGACAGTGTTGGCGGTCGCAAACAGGCGGAACGACGGGTGAGGGCGGATCACCTTGTTCTGATCGAGCAGGGTCAGCTTGCCTTCCACTTCCAGCACGCGCTGGATCACGAACATCACATCGGGCCGACCCGCGTCATACTCGTCGAAGACCAATGCGACGGGGTGCTGCAAAGCCCAGGGTAGCAGGCCTTCGCGGAATTCTGTCACCTGCACGCCGTCACGGATGACGATGGCGTCTTTGCCGATCAAATCAATGCGGCTGATGTGGCTGTCCAAATTGATGCGTAAGCACGGCCAGTTCAGGCGTGCGGCCACTTGCTCGATGTGCGTGGATTTGCCCGTGCCGTGGTAGCCCTGGACCATGACGCGGCGGTTATGCGCGAAGCCCGCCAGAATGGCGATGGTGGTGTCGTAATCGAACTTGTAGGCCTTATCGATCTCGGGCACGTGCTCGCTGCGCTCGGAAAAGGCAGGCACTTTCATGTCGAGGTCGATGCCGAACACCTCGCGGGCGGAGACCATGCGGTCTGGGGTCTTGATCTCAACATCACCTTTGGCCGCATCAACCTTCTTACTCATACCGCTCTCCAACATCGCAACACAGGCCGCCCTGAAAAGAGCGGCAGTCCGCGTATTTTATCGCATGCCCTTTGTTTCCCGCGCAATCCGGGTTTCATCCTCTAATCGCACGGTAAAAGCAGCGTAAAACAATAGGACAATACGGCCCTTTCAGGGTGTTACGAGCTGGTTATCTGCGGTTTAGATGCCTTTGGTCCAGCCGCCGTCGGCGGTGATGGATGCACCCACCATATTGGCGGCGCGGTCCGAGGCGAGGAACACGATCAGCCCGGCCAAGTCTTCCGGTTTGCCCAGTTTGCCCAAGGGAATTTGGCTGGTGTAGTCCTTCTCCACGTCGGCGACCGTGCGTTGGGAGGATTGCGCGAGGCGATTCATCAGGGTTGTCCAGCGCTCGGTTTGCGTCGGGCCCGGGTTAAGGGCGTTCACCACCACACCATGGGGCGCAACCTCTTCGCCGACCCCGCGCGTGATGGCCAGCAGGGCTGCATTGGCCGCCGAGCCGGGCAACAGGCGCGGGCTGGGTTGCAGCCCCGTGTTGCCGACGATGTTGACGATACGGCCGTA
>JAEUKL010000239.1 GCA_016793005.1 Rhodospirillaceae bacterium
CGCTGCCCCAAGAAATCGCCACGGCGTTAAAGAGCGATTCATTGGATGGCGCAGTTTTTTTCTCGGCCGATGAAGCGCGGGCGTTTGCACAACTGGTTCAGCGCGCTGAATTGGATGCCGCCACACGGCACCTGATCGCCATTGTCGCCGCACCTGTTGTAGCGGCACCTTTAACTGTTTTGAAATTCGCGAAAGTGGCGACAGCACCAAAATCTGATTCAACCTCGGTGGTCGGATTTGTATCGGATGTAGAACAGATCAGAGCGCGTGACGCCGCCGAGGCTGCCGAAGCCGCGCAACGGCTGAAGGACCGCGAAGAGGCAGAGAGACAAGCCGCCGCCCAGCGGGAGCGCGAGCGGCAAGAGGCTGAGCGCTTGGCCGCCGAGCGCCGCGCCCGAGAACAGCAAGAGGCTGCGCGGCTGGCAAAAGAACGTGAGGCCGCCGAAAAAACTGCCGCTGAAAAGCGTGAAGCAGATCGGATTGAATCTGAGAAACGTGCAGCAGAACAGCGCGAACGTGAGCGCCAAGAAGCCGAGCGATTGGCGCTAGAGCGTGAAGCGACTGCGAAATTGGCGGCTGAAAAGCGCGAGGCAGATCGGATTGCGGCTGAGAAACACGCAGCAGAAGAGCGCGAGCGTAAACGCCAGGAAGCCGAGCGATTAACAAAAGAGCGAGCCGCCGCTGAAAAACGGACAGCCGAGCAGCGCGAGAAAGAGCGGATTGCCGCCGAGGCGCGCGCGGCTGAGCAGCAGGAGCGTGATCGCCAAGAGGCCGAACGACGGGTGAAGGCGCGTGAAGCTGCCGAGAAAGCCGCTGCTGAACAGCGGGAGCGCGACCGCCAAGAGGCAGAGCAACGCGCGAAGGAACGCGAGGCCGCTGAGAAAGTTGCCGCTGAGAAGCGGGAAGCGGATCGGATTGCTGCAGAAAAACGTGCGGCAGAACGGCGTGTGTGGGAGCAAGAACAGGCTGCGGTGTTGGCTGAGGCGCGGCATGCGGCGGCAAAGCAAGCAGCCGAGGATCATGCGCGGGCGCGGGCGGAGGCCGAGCGCCTGGAACAAGAACGCCTGGCCGCTGAAAAACGCGCAGCCGCGCAATACACAAAAGAATGGGAAGACACAAAACACTTGGCGGCCGAGAAACGCGCACGTGAGTTGGAAGAAGTTGAACGGCTGGAGGCCGAGCGCCGCGCTGCCGTACGTGAAGCCGAAGAGCAACGCGCGAAAGCCCGCGCCGAAGCCTTGCGGATTGAAAACGAGCGGCTTGCGGCAGAGCGGCTTATTGCGCAGCAGCGCGATCAAGAGCGGCGGGAGGCCAAACGCATTGCCGACGAACAGCGGGCAAAAGAACGCGCCGAAGCAGAACGGTTAGATGCCGAACGGCGCGCTGCAGAAAAGTTAGCTTCTGAAAAATTGGCGGCTGAAAAGAAAGCGGCTGAACACCGCGAGGGCGAGCGTATCGCTGCGGAGAAAGCGGCAGTAGAGAAAGCAGCAGCAGAGAAAGCTGCTGCTGAGAAGATTGCGGCAGACCAAGCAGCGGCTGCGGTTAAGGCCACGGCTTTGCTAGTTACAGAGCAAGCTGTTTTACCGATCACAGAAAATGTGACGACAGAAAATGCAGCGGACGTCGCCCATGGCACTACGGCTGGTGAGATTGCCGCACCTGACGCGCGCGAAAATATTTTCAAAAAGTTCGCAACGTTTATGTCACGTTACCGGGCGCAGGACACGCCCCAAACAGAAACGCTGAGCGCTGAACCCTCGCAGCAGGCCGCAGATGAGACAGCGAACACAAAAGATCTGCCGGCGGCAGGCCACACGCCAGCACCTGACGTGGTTGTTGAACCTGAGCCTGTTGTTGAAGAAGCGCCCGCGCCCGTCGCGATAACACACGAGCCAGCCCAGCCGGAACCTTTACCCCCAGAGCCGATACCAGAAAAAGTATCTCTGTGGACCAGGGCTGGAACCCTATTTGGCCGCTTACATGCGACCAGGCGCAACACCGGGGATGCGCCAGCGCCGCCGGATATGCGCGCACACATGACAGACATCAGCGCCGACCTAAATGCGGCAGAGCCGCCTGCTCCGGACATTCTGGCGCCGCCCGAGCCTGAGCCAAACACAGAGCCCGAGCCGATTTACGATCACGATATCCAAAAAACACCTGATTTTGTGGCAGAGAAGAGTCCCACAGAGGAGCCGCCCGTGGCTACAATACCGAGCACCACCGTTTCGCCCGAAGCAGAGACCAAGCGGACCGACCTTTTGAATGTTGATGCCGTGGATACACCTGACGTGAGCCCTGAAGACACCCGACCCGATGAAACGAAATCCAATGCCGAGCTGGCGCGGTCGCGCACCGGCGGCCGGTCGGCACGCCTGCTGGCGGAGGACGCGGCCGATGCGCGCGCCTTAAACCAGCGTTTCAAATTTGGCGGCGACACTGCCGAAACAGAAAAATCAAACAGCGAAACTATCGCGCCAGACGCTACGACAGCGCCACCGCGGGGCCCTGCACGCCGCCGTGGCTCGGGCGCTGTGCCGATGGTTGCCGGGTTAGCGGTGCTCGCGGGTGTTGGTTACTACACCTCAAGCTGGTGGATGCCGCGGCTGCAAAGTTCGCCGGCGGCACAGGTTGCGACGAGTGCAGCCCCGCAAGCACCAACCGATACCATGGCAGCGCTTCAAACGCGCGCTGATGCGCTGGCCGCCGACGTGGTGGCCTTGAATACGCGCATGGCTGCCGTGGAACAGCGCCCCGGAACGGGTGATCCAGCCGCGTTGGCCGAACTCTCCAAACGCATTGCGGTTTTGGAATCAGCCCCCACCGTTGATGCCACCGCACCTGAGGGCTTAAGCACATCGGTCACCAATCAGGCCCGTCAACTCGCCAGCGTGACCGCGCGCGTGGCGACGTTGGAAGCCGCCCTGGGCAATGCCGCAAAGCTGGAGGATTTGGCGACACGGCTGTCGGCTCTGGAAGGCAAGAGTGCTGAGGCCAACAGCGTGCTGGCTTTAGGGGATCGTTTGGCCGCGCTTGAGAAGCGTGATGCGGTTGCGGCGACGGCCCTGGTGCTGGCGACAGCGCAATTGCGCGAGGCCACCCAAAGCGGACGCAACTATGCGGTTGAACTGGAAACCGTGGGGCAATTGGCTGCGCGCGCCGATGTGCCCTTTGATGCCGCCAGCCTGAAGGCCGATGCCGTAAAGGGGCTGACGCAAGTTGCTGTGCTGAAATCATCCTTCCCTGAGGCTGCGACAAAAATTGTACGTGCCGATGCGCTGCCCGATGCCACGACAGGCTGGGTCCGTCGCATGCTGGATCGTGTGTATGCCATCATCAGCGTGCGGCCCTTTGGTACGTTGGAAGGCGACTCTGTGGGCGCTGTTGTGGCGCGCGCCGAACAGGCCCTGAAGAACGACAACTTGGCGCAGGCAGTGACAGAATTGGGTGCACTGAAGGGCGCTGCCGCCGATGCTGCAACGCCGTGGCTTGCGCCCGCGAGCGCATACGTCAACGTTGCAAAGACGATTGAGGACTTATCGGCGCGCAGCGTAGGGGCCATGAGCGCCCTCAATCGGACTGCGCCACTTGCTGAACCAAAGGCACCAGCGCCGGAGCCGAAAACGCCATGATCCGCCTTGTGCTTTATGTTGCGGCGGTCATCGTCGCGGTCCTGATCGCGGTATGGTTTGCCAATACGCCGGGCGAAGTGACTGTGATGTGGCACGGCTGGCGGCTGGATACATCCGTCGCCATTCTGCTGGCGATAATCACGGTGATCGTGCTGGCTATTCTGGCGCTCGCGCGACTGGTGGCGTTTATTCGCGGTACCGCCAAAAGCATGGCATCAGCCCGGCGCGAGCGGCGCGTCGCCCAGGGCATGAAAGCCTTGGGCCATGGTTTGGCCGCAGCCCATGCCGGCCAGGGCGCAGCTGCACGCCGCTACGCCAAAGAAGCCAGCGCACTGCTGAATGGCAACGCCGCCACCTACATGCTGCAAGCGCACGCGGCCAATGTGAATGATGATGCAGCGGCATTACGCAACATCGCTTTGAATTTGCTGGAGCATCCTGAAACGGAACTGGCCGCTTTGCGTGATCTGGCCTTACGCGCACAGAAGGAAGGCGATGTCGTTGGCGCGTTGAACTACGCCAAACGTGCACTAAGCCGCAAAGATGCACCGCGCTGGGCGGTCGAGATGGCGCTGGATCTTGATCTGGCCCAAGGGCGTTGGGACGACGCCTTAAGCGTGCTGGACGGCAAAGCTGTAAAAGGTCTGTACAGCTCGGCCGATTTCAAAAAGCTAAAAGCCGCTGTGCTGGTGGCCAGCGCCGAGCAAGCCTTAGCGCAAGACGATGGCCGAACCGCGGAAACCCAGTCGAAAAAAGCAATGGATCTGGGCGGCCTGAATGAAAGCACGGGCGAGCGCGCACTGGTGGCCCATGCCCGCGCGTTAAAGATGCAGAAAAATTTTAAAGGTGGCGTGAAAGAATTGGAGAAGGCGTGGCGAACCCATCCGTCTTTCGGCTTGATGCAGGCCTATCTTGACTTGCTGGCGGATGAAGCCCCGCTGGAGCAGGCGCGCCGTGTTGAAAAAATGGTCGCCGACAACGCCGACCACCCGGAAAGCCGGTTGGGTTTAGCCGAGGCGTCTTTGAACGCAAAACTGTGGGGCCAGGCGCGCAATCGTTTAACGCCCTTATTGGGTGATGATGTGCCGCGTGATCTGCACGCGCGTGCCGCGATTTTGATGGCCGAGATTGAAACCGGCGAACGCAACGATCTGTCGGCGGGTGCCATCTGGCTGAAGCGCGCACTGGACCGCATTACACCTTCGGCCGTTGTGGCCGCCGCGCCAAAGTCCATCAGTGATGTTCTACGTACTTAAGCGTATTTTGCAGCCGTAGCTGCGGCGTGCGCTTTCATCTCAGCCGACATCATGGGCGCGGCCAGGGTGTCGTCACTCAGCACCGGGTAAACCCCGCGCGGACGAAAGAGTTGGTAATGCCACCACTCGTTACTAAAAAAATCCCAGCCGGCCGCACTCATTAAGCCCAGCAGCAAAAGACGGTTCTTTTGTGCCTCTACTGAAATTTCGGTGTTGGCGTGGTGAGAAAGCGGCGTGAACGCATCGAAACCTGTGCCCATATCAAGTTCGCGGCCCGCCCCGTCGATCAAGGTTAGGTCCACCGCGGCCCCCATGGAATGAGGCGAGCCACGCTTGGGGTCGGCCAGGAAATCGGGGTCGGGCGTATGGGCCCACAGGGCCCATTGAGCTTCGGACGGGCGGAACGCGTCGAAAATCTTCAACCGCAAACCGTGGGGCTTGGCCAACATGATTGCGCGTTTGAGCAGCGCCGCCGCATCGGCGTGCAAATAGCACCCCGGGCGGCTGTAGACCGGCTTTCCGGTAAAATTGTCGGCGGTGGCATAAGCGATGTAGAATTCCACATCGTAGTCGGGCTTTGTAATTTCGACGAGAGACATGCGCGCAACTTCTATTTTGATTTGTCTGCAAGATGCATTAAACGCGGCCTTTCCTCAATCAGAAGCAGTTGAATGAGAATTTTAGCGTTCGATACGGCACTTGGCGCCTGCACCGTTGGTATTTGGGCCGACGGCGAGATTCTGGCTGAAGAACACATGGCCATGACGCAAGGCCACGCCGAGGCCCTGATGCCTATGATCGTGCGCGTGATGGATGCGGCCCATCTGACCTATGCCGATCTTGACCGCATTGCCGTCACCGTGGGGCCCGGCTCGTTCACAGGATTACGGGTGGGCATTGCCACGGCGCGCGGACTGGCCATGGCTGCGCAAAAGCCCGCCATCGGCCTGACCACGACACATGTGCTTGCGGCTGGCGTGAAAAGTGCAGACATGCCGATTCTTGTAGTGATCGACAGCAAACGCGGCGATGTGTTTGCGCAACTGTTCGATGCCGAAGGGTCACCAGCGTCTGAGATCGTCAATGTGCCGGATGCAGACCTGATGAAACTCTGCGGAGGCGGCCAAGTGATTTTGACGGGCGATGCGCGCGCGCGCGCGGCTGCCGTTTTGGGTCCGCATGCAAAGCTGAGCTCTGCACCCGACACGTGCGATATCGCGGCTCTCGCCGCTTTGGCGGCGACGAAAGGTCCTGAGGCGCAAGGCCCCGTACCCGTTTATGTGCGTGCGCCCGATGTAACGTTATCGCCCACCGGCGGACTGCTTCGTCCATGAAGGTGCGGCCATGAACGCCGAGGCGATTACCGTCTCTACTGACGCCAAACTGCTGGCGCATCTGCATGCGACAAGCTTTGACGATGCCTGGAGTGATGTTTTCTTTGAAACGATGCTCGGCCAGATGGGCGTCACCGCGCTGGCGACGCGTGACGGCTTCATTCTCATGCGCTGTGTGGCCGGTGAAGCTGAAGTACTGACGCTGGCCGTCGACCCCGCCTCACGCGGGCATGGCTTAGGCTACCGGTTGGTGGAAGCCGGCTTGGTGTTGGCACTGGCGCATGCCGCAACACGCTGCTTTTTGGAAGTCGCCGAAGACAACGCCCCCGCCATTGCGATTTATCGGAAGGCCGGATTTGCAACGATCAGCGAGCGCAATGATTACTACACGCGCGGGCCGTACAAAATTCGCGCACTAATGATGGAGTGGCGCACGCAAAACACGTCGACATAGCTTTATGCACATCTATTACGTGCGCTTGATGGTTAGGATGTGGGGAAAACTGTGATCGGATTTGCCGGGATCCTCGGGAACGAGTGACATGACGTCATGCCCGTGCGCGATGACCGAGCGCGGCACATTGTCCAAGGGTTCGATACCTTTCAACCGCACCTTTACAACCGCGCCAGCCGGTTTTTTTTCCAGCATCAGTTTTGTTTTCACGAACGTGATGGGGCACACGTCGGACGTGATATCGAGATCGTATTTCGCGTTTTCATTCATGGCGCGTCGGCTTAGGGTCCGGGTTCTCAAAATCCTGCACACGCAAATATATAGACCTATTTCCAATCGAGAGCATCCATGCCGACCGACAACGCCCCGGACTTATTGTCGCTGACCAGTCAGATCGTTGCGGCGCACGTGGCCAACAACACGGTCGGTTTGGATCAGTTGCCGAAGCTGATCCACGATGTGCATCGCGCCCTGATCTCTGTGTCGGATGGCGCGGACGCAACACGCCCTGAACCGGCCGTCGCGGTAAAAAAATCAGTCACGCCGGAATACATCGTGTGTTTGGAGGACGGCAAAAAACTGAAGATGCTGAAACGTCATCTGCGTACGGCCTACGATATGTCGCCCGAGGATTATCGCCAGCGCTGGGGCCTGCCGCATGATTATCCGATGGTCGCCCCCAATTACGCCAAACGCCGCTCGAGCCTGGCCAAGCAAATCGGGCTTGGAGTGAAGGGCCGCAAGCGGCGTAAATCCTAAAAATCCGCACAGCTTGCTTAAAAACAGGCCATCTGCTCAAAAACAGGCCTTGAAGCCTAAATTTGAAATGTATTGAACGCTTTAATCGGGCGTGCACCGTCATTATGATGGTGCCGCAACCGTGACGGCGGGCTGCCGCAAGTCGCCCGTGGAGTAGTAATGATGCAGCGTAGCGAAGCCAGTTCCATGTCCCGCATTGAGACACGGTGCGTCGACAAGGGAATGAAGATGACCGAACAGCGCCGGGTGATTGCCCGCGTGCTTTCGGCTGCCGCCGACCACCCCGACGTCGAAGAGGTGCACCGCCGCGCCGTGGAAGTGGACCCGCGGATCAGCATCGCCACCGTGTACCGCACGGTCCGCCTGTTTGAAGAGTCAGGCATCGTAAAGCGCCACGACTTCGGAGACGGCCGGGCACGGTATGAACCTGCGCCGGAAAGTCACCACGATCACCTGATTGATGTGCATTCAGGCAAGGTGATCGAGTTCCGCAACGACGATATCGAACGCCTGCAGCAGGAAGTCGCCAAGGCGTATGGGTATCGTCTGGTCGGGCACCGCCTGGAATTGTTCGTCGAGCCCCTGGACCGTCCGGCCAAGGCCGCAACAGAACAATAACAAGATCGCTACAGAACAATCACACAACAGGTTGTGTCTTTTGGGTTATACCATTGCGACAGAAGGGGTATGGCTTATCCCAAGCCATGCCTTATAAGTCCGCCTTAATAACGCCCCGCTCTCATGGTTTTAGGGCTGTGGTTTAACGGGTCACGGCCTTAGGGGCCTTCCATACTCAATAATGGGGTGTCATGACGGTTTTTCAGTCCTCCCCGATGTCGCAACCGGCCAACGGTTTGTTTACGGCCACCGAATTCAAGCCGCTGACGGCCGGGCACCAAGTCCTTCGTCTGGCTGAGAATTCTGCCGATATCGAAGCGGCGCAACGGTTGCGCTACCGGGTGTTTTACGACGAATTGGGCGCCCATGCGTCGCCCGAAACAGCGGCTTCGCGCATGGACATCGACCAGTTCGACAATGTGTGCGAGCACCTGATCGTTGAAGACATGTCACAGCCTGTGGGCCAACGCGTGGTCGGCACCTACCGCTTCATGCGCCGCGAGCACGCCGCCATTGCCGGCGGGTTCTACACCGCCGCCGAATTCGACATCAGCCCCATCACAAAACGCCCAGGTGCGGTGATGGAGCTGGGCCGGTCCTGCGTCGACATTGGTTATCGTGACCGCAACACGATGCAATTGTTGTG
>JAEUKL010000185.1 GCA_016793005.1 Rhodospirillaceae bacterium
ATCATGCTGCAGATCAAAGAAAAGCTGATCAAGCACGGCGATGAAATTGCGTACCTGGAAACGCTAAACGCCGGCCTGACCAATTCCTATGTGCGTGGCTTCCACGTCAACCGTATGGGGCAGAATTTTGAATTCTTCGCCGAAGTGGCCAGCCAGGCCTCGGGCGATGCGTACCTGCAAACCAAGCCCTACTTGTCAGTTGTGACGCGCGAGCCCATTGGCGTCGGCGCGTTAATTGGTCCGTGGAATGCGCCGATCGCACTGTGCAGCATGAAGATCGCAAGCTGCATCGCTTTTGGGAATACATGTGTGCTGAAGCCCTCGGAATTCACACCGCTGTCGTTGCTGCGCGTCGTAGAGCTGATCAACGAAACCGACTTACCCAAAGGCGTTGTGAACTTGGTGAACGGCCGCGGCCACACGACAGGTGACGCGCTGATCTCTCATCCCGGCGTTGATGTTGTCTCGTTTACCGGTGGCACCACCACGGGCCGCGCCATTGCCTCGAAAGCCGGTCAGAACTTGAAGCCGGTGGCGTTGGAGTTGGGCGGCAAGTCGGCCAACATCATTGCCAACACGGCGAACTTAGAGCGCGCGCTGGATGGCGCATTGCTGGGCATCTACTCGAACAACGGCCAGCAGTGCCTGGCTGGTTCGCGCATCTTGGTTCAAAGCAAGATTGCCGATGAATTCATCGCGAAGTTCATCGAACGCTCGAAGCGCATCGTCGTCGGCGACCCGATGGACCCGAAAACGCAGATTGGTCCTGTGTGCTACGAAGGCCACATGAAGCGCGTCCTCAGCTATGTCGATGTCGCCAAGTCCGAAGGTGGCGAACTGCTGACGGGCGGCAAGCGTTTCGCGGGCCAGGACAAAGGCTATTACATCGAGCCCACCGCCGTGATTGCCAAAAGCAACGACACGCGCGTTGCCCAGGAAGAAATTTTCGGCCCCTTCGCCACCTTCATCAAGTTTGATGAAATCGACGAAGCCATCAGCATTGCCAACAACTCGGCGTTCGGCTTGGTGGGCTACATCTGGTCCGAGCACCTGCCGACGGTGATGAAGGTGTCGCAGAACGTGCGCGCCGGAACGATTTGGGTAAATACGCCGCTGACGCGCGAATTGCGGGCACCTTTTGGCGGCTTCAAAGAGTCCGGCATTGGCCGCGACAGCGCTCAAGATTGCATGATGTTCTTTACCGAAGCCAAAACGACGACGATTCCCTTGACTGATTTCCCCATGGCGAAGTGGGGCGCATAAATCTTCGCATTGTTAAGTATCCCCCCACCCGACGAGACTAAGGAGTAACGACCATGTCTAACAAACTTATGAGCCAGCCCGAGTTATTCAAAGCGTTGGAAGCCGCGCGCACCCCGGTGCACTCCGGCGGACATCCGTTCAGCGCCGCCTGGGCGCGCGGTGAACTGAACCTGAAGCAAATCGGCTACTGGGCCATTCAGCACTTCTATTACATCGATCCGATCCCGCAGCAGTTCGCCATGTTCTTCTGCCGCCTCGATGACCTGGAAGCGCGCCAGCACATGCTGGAAAACCTGCTGGGCGAAGAAAACCCGGCGAACCCGTCCAAGCGCCACCCCGACTTGCTGGTGAAGTTCGGCAAGGCCTGCGGCCTGAAGGAAGAAGACTTCTACGCTGCCGAAGAACAAGGCCGCGTCCTTCCCTCGACCCGCGCGATGCGTTCGTGGATCTGGGAACTGGTGAACGTGCGCCACCTGGCTGAAGGTGCGGCCGGCATCATGGTCGCCCTGGAAGGCCAATTGCCCACACTGTACCCGAAGTACGTGGAAGCCATGCGCAAGATGGGTCTGAACGATGATGATATGGAATTCTTCCATGTACACATCGTCGGCGACGTCGAGCACGCCGACGTGGGCTTGGAAATCACGTCGCACTACGCCACCACACCGGAGTTGCAGCAAAAGGCTCTGGCGGCCGTGCGTGCATCGACCGAAATGCGCTGGCGCATGCTGGACGGTATTTTTGAGTCGGTCGTCCTGAAAAAGGCTGCTGAGTAATCAGCACGCAGGATTCAACCGTGACATCGAAACCCACATTGCTGGATGCCGCAGGTAAAGTTGCGTTCGTTACGGGCGCACAAGGCGGCATTGGAAAAGCGTGTGTTGACATGTTTTTGACTGCGGGCGCCTCGGTGGTTGCCACAGGTCGTCGGGCTGTGGCCAACGACGACGCCCGCGTACTGAAACTGTCGCTTGATGTCACGGATGAAACCCAAGTCGCCGATGCGGTCGCAAAAGCCAAAGATCGCTTCGGTGCAATTGATTATCTGGTGCACATGGCCGGAATGGTCGGCAAAGGGCGCATTGATGAAATGCCCCTGACCGACTGGCATACAGTTGTGAACACCAACCTTACATCTGCTTTTTTGCTGATGAAGCACGCCTATCCGCTGTTGCGCAAACCAGGCGGTTCGGTCGTGCTGTGCGGATCATCGAACGGTGCCAACGGCGGCAGCTACCTTTCGGGGGCTGCCTACGCGTCATCGAAAGCCGCACTGGTGAATTTAACACGCTATGCCGCCAAAGAGTGGGCCCCGGACGGTATTCGCGTGAACATTTTGTCTCCGGGGCCGGTTGATACGCCGATGCTGGATCGCTTAAGCGATGCCCAGCACGACGGATTGAAAGCGCAACTTCCTCTTGGCCGCTATGCCACCGCCGATGAATGCGCGGGTGGGGTGATGTTTTTGTGTTCCGTACATGCCGCAAGCATGACCGGAACCAACATGAACATCTCAAGTGGCTTGGTTCTGGATCGCTGAGGGAATGCCTATGAACCGCATGACAAAACCGATTGCAGCCGTCGACGAAAATCTGGCTGTGCCGTTGTATCACCAAGTGTACCTGGTCTTACGAGAAAACATTCGTAACGGAAGCTATGGCGACAGCCCCGTGCCTACGGAAGTGGAATTGTGCAACGCCTTCGGCGTTTCACGCATCACGGTCAAACGCGCCATGCACGAACTGGCCAAAGAAGGCCTGATCGTGCGCCAGCGCGGACGCGGCACCTTCGTGGCGCAATCGTCACAACCCGTGCTGCCGCAGCGTGACTCGCTGGAAGATCTGCTGCGCAACGTGAAGGCCATCGGGGCGGCCACCGAAATGGAACGCCTGGATGGTGGTTTCATCGCCGCGTCCAACGATGTTGCGACCAAGCTGGCTTGCGAACCGGGTGCACAGATTTACGCCACGCACCAGATTCGCCGCAACAACGGCCAGCCCATCGCATTGGTGCGGGCCTACGTGCCGCAGGATGTCGCCGACCGCCTGACCGACCGCGAAACCAACACCCAACCGATGCTGGCGCAGTTGTTGCAAGCGGGCGTCAACGTCGCGCGTGCCGATCAGGCCATCACCGGTACGATTGCCGAGCCGACAGTGGCAAACCTGTTGGGTGTGGATGTGGGTGCCCCCCTCATTCGCCTTACCCGACTTGTGTTTGACAACCGCAATCGCCCGGTGGAGTGGCTGATCGCGCTTTACCGTGCCGACCGTTACGAGTACCGCACCACCCTCACGCGCGAGACTGTGGGCAGCCATACCGAGTGGCGCGCGGCCAGCTAAGCCATTTAACCTGGAAATTGGCGCTAAAACTTCCTAAAACCGTTGTCTAATCGACAACGGTTTTAGTGTTTCTGAGGGGGATTTTCCATGTCCGGCCAGCACATTTCCATCACAGGCAAAGACGGCAATTTCGACGGCTACCTGTCGCTGCCCCCGAAACCCGGCCCGGGCGTGATCGTCATTCAGGAAATTTTCGGCGTGAACACCTGGGTGCGCACGGTGTGCGACATGTTCTCGCGTGCGGGCTACGTGGCCTTGGCTCCCGATCTTTTCTGGCGCCTGAAGCCCAACGTGGAGCTACATCCGTTCTTCCAAGAAGATTTCAACGCGGGCCTTGATTACTACGGGAAGTTCAATGCCGAGAAAGGCGTTGAAGACATTCAAGCCGCCATCACGACGTTGCGCGGTCACTCGGCCTGCACCGGTAAAGTGGGCACCATTGGCTTTTGTTTGGGCGGCACGCTCGCCTATTTAACCGCCACACGCACCGATGCTGACGCGGCCTCAAGCTACTACGGCGTCGGCATTGATGGCTTGTTGGGTGAGTCCGGCAACATCAAGAAGCCTCTACAATTACACATCGCGGGTAAAGACCCCTACGTGCCGCAGGAAGCCCTCACCAAGATCGAAGGCGCTTTAAAAGGCAAACCCGGCGTTGAAGTGCTGGTGTATCCGGGCCTGGACCACGGCTTTACGCGCGACACCGACCCGTCGCACTACAACGCCGAAGGCACTAAGCTGGCCCATAGCCGTACGTTTGAGATGTTCAAGAAAGCCTTAGCTTAGTCTCGAAATCCAGCGCACCAATTCCAATCCAATTGTGCCGGCGGCCTCTTCCTGAGGGTGTGCGCCGGCACTGACGTTTAACTCCCGCTGATTGTTGGCCGCCCGAGCGGCTTCCAGACGTTCGCCGACCATCTTCGTGCTGTTCTCGGCCTTCACGAACAGCTTGGGCACATCGCTCTCGGCCAGCCAATCACGTACGCTGATGAGAATATCGAAGGTGTCGGCGGGAATGCCGTTGATGGGTACTTCGCGTTCCCACTCTAAAAGCGGCCTCCGGCTTTCGCCCGGCGTTTCGTAGGGTTTGAAAAACGCTTCACGCTCGGCGTTGTCGAGGCGCGGCCCCAAGGGTGCAAATAAGAGTTTATCCATCAGATACGCGGTTTGCAGCGCCATGGCCTCGCCCGGCTTCGAGCGCAGGAACTTGTATTCCTCAACCGCAGGCTCTTCCATGTAAGCCGAGATCAGCGGCGTGATTTCAGCCTCCATGTAGCACAGGCCCTTAACCGCCCCCGGGTGGCGGGCCGCCCAATCGCACGCCAGCGCGGTCCCCCAACCATGGGTGATGAAAATGATGTTCTGCGTTAGCACCAGCGTATCCAGCAGTGCATCCAGATAGCGCCGGTGGATCAAGTAAATGTAGCTCTCGGCTCCTGTGTGACGCAGCTTGGCCGAGCCCCCCATGCCGATCAGATCAGGGGCAATTAATTGACCAAGGCCGTCCAGAAACGGTGCGATCTTTCGCCATGTAAAGGAGTTGGTGGCATTCCCGTGCAGGAACACAATGCGAGCCGCCTGCTCCGCCGCATCCCCATGCACGCGGTAGGCCATTTCTGTATCCAGAACCTTGGCCCGCATCAGCGGCCACGCAAACGCATCGGAATCCGACATACCTTCACCAATCCTCAAGAACCCGCGCCGGACGCGAGCCGCAATCGATACAACCTAACGTGGGCTGTGCTTTGGTTGCAGTCCCACGACCGTAACCTAACCCCCAGTTTATATGGGTTTTTGTAGTGTGCCGCCGTCCGGGTAAGCGCTAATATTCATTCTATACGTATTGCCGCTGCTGATAAATCGCGTTGCTCAAATCGCAAAAAAATAAAAAAGGACTGCCTGCAAATGGATGTCTACGGTTCAATTTTGTCGCCATACGTGGCGCGCGTCATTCTTGCGGCGCGTCATAAGGGCATCAAACACAAACTGAAAATGCCTGACGGTGGAATGAAAACCCCGGCCTATCTGGCCATGAATCCGCTGGGGAAGATGCCGGTCATCAAAGACAGCGGCATGACCCTTTATGAATCCAGCGTGATCATTGATTACCTGGATGCGAAGTACAAAAAGAAACGCGTGATCCCATCTGCGGCTAAAGATGCCGCCAAGGCCCGCCTGATTGCGACTATTTTTGCCGAGTACGTGCAGGCCCCCACCATGGCGCTGCTACGCCAGCGTGATCCCGCTACACGCGACCAGAAAGTCATCGAGGAAAAAATCGCCGAAGCAAATCGCGGCCTGGATGTGATCGAAAAGTTGCTGTCCGGCAAGGGCTGGGCAACGGGCACGAAACTGACGGTCGCAG
This sequence comes from Rhodospirillaceae bacterium, assembly GCA_016793005.1. GTDB lineage: Bacteria > Pseudomonadota > Alphaproteobacteria > Rhodospirillales > Rhodospirillaceae. The sequence continues at coordinate 5,971 of JAEUKL010000185.1, forward strand.
ACCTTTACGCAGTGCCGTGCTGGTTCTTCGTTTCCGCATTCCTGCCGCAGTTCGGTGTAGCCGACCCCACAGGCGGACGCAAAAAACTGGGCAAGTATGTCGCCAAGCTGAATAAAGAAAAGCTCACAGCCACAGTGATGGCCGAGATGGGCGAAGCGTTGAAAAATTTCCGGCCAGGCGGCCGTTAAGGGGAGCACATAGAATGGCCGCATTAACTGTTTATGGTTCGGTACTATCGCCTTTTGTGGCGCGCGTACTGCTGGCGTGTGCCTACAAAGACGTTCCGACCCAACTGACGATGCCCAAAGACGGAATCAAAAGCCCGGAATACCTAAAGCTCAACCCTTTCGGCAAAATCCCCGCCATTAAGGACGGCGCTTTTGTGCTGTATGAGTCGGCGGTAATCGTCGATTACCTGGACTCGAAATACAAAAAGAAGAAGCTGTTGCCCGCCGCCCCCAAAGCCATGGCGCAGGTGCGCCTGATCGCAACGGTCACGGCAGAATATGTGCAAGGCGCTGGCTTAAAGTTCTTCCGCATGAAGCGCTCGAACCAGTTCACCCAGGCGGACCTTGATGCCGCAACCGCCGAGTTGCACAAGGGCCTGGATGTGCTGGAAAAGATCGTTGCGAAGAAGAAAAAATATATCGCAGGCCCCACGCCTACGCTGGCGGATTGCTTCGTGGTGCCGGCGCTGTTCTTTGCGGTGAATACCTCGGGGCTCTTCGGCATCAAGGGCGTGCTGGACGGTCGCCCGAAACTGAAAGCCTATTGGGACAACGCCCAGAAAGACAAAGTGGCGGGCCAGGTGCTGAAAGGCATGACCGACCGCATGAAACAGCTCATTCCGGCTTAAGGCGCAATACAAATCAAAGCGGCGGCTCTCTGTTGAGGGCCGCCGTTTTTTTTGCCTAATACAAATCGTTCTTGTGTTTCTCGACCATCGCGTCAGTGGCTACACCGTCGTAGCCCACAATCTGGTCGGCTAGCATCTGCCCAATCGTAGGAAACTGTTTTCGATCAACCTGGCGCGTAGCATCCCACAAGGCCGAACGGTCCAGGGCACGCGCACAGTGTAGATACACTTGATCAATCGTAATCACGATCACCGAAATGGGTAGCTTGCCTTTGGTTTCAAACGCTGGCTTCAAAGCCGGATCCGTGGTGATGACCGCACGCCCGTTCAGGCGCAGCATTTCGTTCATCCCCGGCACAAAGAACAGCACGCCCACATGCGGGTTGGTGATGATGTTCTCCAACCCGTCCAGCCGGTTGTTGCCGGGCCAATCGGGGATCATGACCGTCTTGGCATCATGCACCTTCACAAAGCCCGGCGGGCCGCCCTTAGGAGAGGCATCCAGGTTGCCGTTCTCGTCCGATGTCGCCAGTACGCAAAATGGGCTTGCGGCAATGAATGCCATGCCATGATTTTCCAGCGCGGGCAGCACCTTCTTTACCGCTCCCTCGAAGGGGGTTTTGTAGACCGCGCGCAAGGCCGCACGGTCGGTGATGGCATAAGGGTCGGGCTGATGGCCGTCAGGCATGGGCACGCTTCCTTTAACGCTCTTTCAACCCACCCCTGTTAAGGCTATGGGGTGGGGACTCTAGAGGGCGGCGAATCTAACATGGCCCAAACGCATTCGGGACAGTCTGGTGACGAGAACTGGCATTTTGGCTGGTCCGAAATCGTTGCCGCTGCCCTTGCGGTCGGCTTGGCCGTGCTGGCCAGCCCCTCGCCCGCCGCCTCGGCCCCGCTGAAAGCTCAAGTCGACGACGAAGATTGGAATTTCCTGTGGGTGAAGCCCGCAGACAATGCACCTTTCGTGGCGGCAACATCCGACGAGGGCGCTGCCATTCAGGTGTCCGGCACCTTCAATCCTGCCCTGCAATCGCTGGCCGATGTGCCGCCGCTTCCGCGCAGCAGCGTAATGTTTGATGCGCCGAGCACGGGTCAATCAAGTTTCAACCGCCGGATCGAGTTCATGCCCGTCGGCGCTCGCAGCGCGCCACCGGTGGATGGCGTTGCCACCTCTCAGCCCGGCATCACGCTGCGCGAGGACCGCTGGACCGTAATCGACACCGAGGCCTTGCGGCTGTCGGCCTATGCCCGCGGCACGCTGGACCGCGAGGATGCCAGCCTGGCCCGTAGCCCCATGCCCTTCCCGCGCGGCGTTGGCACAGGCTTGGGTGTTATCACCGCCACACCCATTTACGTGGGCGCCACGGTGAAAACCGACCGCTCAATCTATGACATTGACTCGAACCGCTTTGATGGCGCCCGCTGGTCCACCAGCGTGTTCATGGGCACCGAGACCAGCTTTGGGCCCCTCTACCTCGGCACCAGCAAAGACGCCGATGGCGCGCGCAGCGCTTACTTGTATTTAGGCCGCTGGTTCTGATTGCGCTGCATCCACGCGGCCCTTAAGCTGAGACGAATCCGCAGAATTTATAGGATTACAGACGACGACGATGGAAAACATCGCCACCGCCAACGCTCTCCTATTATTCGGCGCGCTCTTGTTGCTGTTGGGCATTGTCTCCAGCCTCATTGCGCGGCGCTTCGGCGCGCCCTTGTTGCTGATCTTCCTTGTGATTGGGATGCTGGCCGGTGAAGACGGCCCCGGCGGCGTGGTCTTCAACGACTACCGCCTGACGTACCTGATCGGCTCTATGGCGCTGGCGATCATCCTGTTCGATGGCGGCTTGCGCACACGCCTCACGCACCTCAAGGGCACCATTGCCCCAGCCACAACATTGGCCACCTTGGGTGTGATCTTCACGTCTGCCATTGTCGGTGTCGCCGCCGTGGTGCTGCTGCAACTGAACTGGCTTCAAGCGTTATTGTTGGGCGCGGTTGTGGCCTCAACCGATGCGGCGGCCGTGTTCTTCCTGCTGCAAAGCGGCGGGCTGGAACTCAAACGCCGCATCGTCACCGTGCTGGAAACGGAATCCGGCACCAACGACCCTGCGGCTGTTATCTTGACCCTACTGCTGGTCGAGATGATCGAGGCCACGAACGCCATTGGCCCTTTCGAGATCGTCAAAATCCTGCTGATGCAAACCGTCATCGGCGCTGGCTTCGGGCTCTTGGGCGGCTACGCCATGTCGATCACGCTGAACCGCGTCAGCCTGCCCGGTGGATTGCACCCGCTCCTGGCTATAGCAGGCGCCGTCATGGTCTACGCGCTGACAGCCGTGCTGGAAGGCTCTGGGTTCCTGGCGGTGTACCTGGCGGGCCTCGTCCTCGGCAACCGGCCGTTGCGCGCTTCGGCCAGCATCATCACCGTCAACGATGCCCTGACGTGGCTGGCGCAGATCGGCATGTTCCTGGTGTTGGGCTTGCTCATCACACCATCACGCATGCTGGATTACGCCGTCCCCGCCCTGATTATTTCAGCCGTGCTGATGTTTGTGGCGCGGCCCGCAGCCGTGTTCCTGTGCCTGGCGCCGTTCGGATTTAAGTTGAAGGAGAAAACCTTCATCTCATGGGTCGGGTTGCGCGGCGCGGTATCGATCTTCCTCGCTGCGATTCCAATTTTGTCGGGCATGGAAAGTGCGCAGCTTTACTTCAATATCGCCTTCTTCGTGGTGTTGATCTCACTTGTCATGCAGGGCTGGACCATCAACAGCGCCGCCAAGCTGTTGGGTTTGGCCCTTCCACGTAAGGGTGCACTGGTGCACCGCGTGGAATTGGATATCCCCGGCCAGTTGGGCGTGGAAATGGTGGGCTACCCCGTGCACGCCGACAGTGCCGTGATGAACGGCGCCAAACTGCCCGAATGGGCGCAACCGGCCTTTGTCGTGCGCGACCAAGCCGTGCAGGTGGCCAAAGAGGCCGGTAAGTTACGCAACGGCGACTACGCCTACTTCATGGCCCCGCCCGAAAAAGCCGCCACGCTCGATCAACTTTTCGCCCACCACGCTGAACTATTGACGCACGACGATCCGTTCTTTGGTGAATTTATCTTCGACGGCACATCGCTGGTCAGCGACCTTGCGCGCCTTTATGGCCTTGAAGTTGAAACCGAGAAATCTGACGCCACGCTGGCGGATGTATTCGCCACTCAGTTCGCCGATACGCCGCAAGTGGGCGATCAAATCCCCGCCGGCACAGCTACACTTGTCGTCAAAGAACTCGACGGCGAGCGCGTCAAACGCGCGGGCCTGCATTTGAATATGTAGTGGATTACTTACGGGCTCTCGCGCCTTGATTTTAATTTGTATGTAATCCCGCTTTAATAGCATTCCATTTTATTGTAAATGTATTTTTATACAATTATGTCGAGATGACATGGGTAAGCCACAGCGCATTAGAGATCCTCTTCACAACCTCATCGAATTCGACACTTCTGAATTCGAAAAAGTAATGTGGAATGTTTTACAAACACGGCCCTTTCAACGTTTACGCCGTGTCAAGCAGCTTGGTTTTTCTGATTTAGTATATCCAGGAGCGACTCACTCCCGATTTGCGCATTCAGTCGGCGTGTTTCATTTGGCTCGCCAGCTAATGAAGATTATTCAACGGCACTTAGGATCAGATTTTGAGCAGACGAAAGCTCAAACAGCATTAGCTGCAGCATTAGTACATGACCTCGGGCACGGCCCATTTAGTCACTCTTTTGAAGACGTAGGGCGGCGGTTAAACCTAAAACTTGCCAATCATGAGCTCGTAAGCGAACTCCTGATCAAGGATGGCGAGGTCGGAGAAACTCTCAAGACTCTCGGTAGCGGTTTCGCAAATGATGTTTCAAGCGTGATAAAAAGTCGCGGAGTTTGGAGCATATACAATGCTGTAGTTTCGAGTCAGTTCGACGCCGACCGCTTAGACTACATGCAGCGTGATAAACTGATGACTGGAACACAGCACGGAGCCATAGACTTTAAGTGGCTTATAGGGAATTTGCAGGTCGGCAAGGTTCCATATGGCGTTGACGAAAAAAGCTTAACGGAACTGGATACTTTTGTCCTCGGGCCAAAGGCTATTTACGCCGCCGAAGCATACATCTTGGGATTATTTCAACTTTATCCAACAGTTTATTTTCATAAAGCCACACGTGGCGCAGAGAAAATTTTCACTGAATTAATGGTGCGGGTAATTAAGCTCGTGCAAGAAGATCACGTAGCTAAAACGGGCATCGCTAAAGGCCATCCAATTGAGCGATTTGCAACTGATCCGGACAAACTCGAGCATGTGCTTGAGTTAGATGACAGCGTGATACTGGGCGCTTTATCGCAGTTCGCAAGTGCGAAAGACCCTGTAATAAGTAAACTGGCTTCTAGGTTGAGGGATAGACAACTCTACAAGTCACAAAACCTAAGAGAGCAAATCGGCCACAAATTGGCTACAATTAGTAGTGTGGAAGATGGGGAATTCACCCAATTAATCGACGCGGGGTGTGTTAAAATAAAAGAACGAATCTTGGAATGGAAAGAACAAAAGGAGAACAATGAGGCCCGTATTCTGTATGATCAGGAAGAACGAGCGCCATACAAAAAGTTCCAAGAAAGTAAGGGGCCGCTTAATCAGGTTAGAATTAAGACTACAAATGGCGAGTTAGTTGACCTTGTAGCGAGGTCCAAAGTTGTCAGAGCAATTGAACCGTTCAAACTGTTTCGCGTTTACCACGAGGAGTCTGACGAAGAAGTTGTAAAATTTATTAAAGATGAAATCGGGAGGGTATGCGATGAACTCAGCAAGAAAGGCAAAAGTCGCAGTGTCAAAGCAAAAAAAAGAACCAAAAAGTGACTTAGAAATTGTCGCAGAAATCGTGCACTCTGCTGGCGGTAAAATAGTAGGTCGGACACGCCTTCAAAAAATTGGCTACCTCCTTCACGCTGCAGGTTTCGAAGATAGTTTCTCGTTTGAGTATCGGCATTACGGCCCGTACAGTGAAGGCTTCTCTGCTGCAATTCATAACGCAGCCATACTAGATTTTATTGATGAAGTAGAAAAAGAAGCAAATTGGGGCGGCACATACTCAATATACAAAGTTTCTTCATCGCTTAACGCTACCGAGAAGAAGACTGCTAAAGTTGCTTTTATTCGTGAAGCCGCTTCTGCTGACCCTGTTGAACTTGAGCTAGCCGCTACGGCTGCTTTTTTAGCTAGCAGAGAAGGACTTCAGGAAGGTGCGTGGGAAGAAACCCAAGCACGTAAACCAGAAAAAGCTCAAGGCAATAGATTGGAGAATGCTAAAGCGCTTTATCAAAAGCTGGCAGCTATTCAGAGTCCGAATAAACTGCCAGCAATCGTGTAATTAACCGCTTACACCACCATGCAAACCGTTTTGGTTTCCAGGTAGTTGTCGACGGCTTGCATTCCACAATCACGACTAAAGCCTGATTCCTTGTAGCCGCCAATCGGCAAGCTGGCGTCGAAGAAGTGGTGGCAATTCACCCACACTGTGCCTGCGCGAATATCAGCCGCCAAGCGATGCACCGTCGAGAGGTTTTGGCTCCAGATGCTGGCCGCCAGGCCATAGCGCGTGTCGTTGGCCAGGTGTTGCACTTCATCCAGGCTTTCGAAGGGCGTTGCGACCACCACCGGCCCGAAGATCTCTTCGCGCACGATCTTCATGCTCTGCTTTACTTTGGTGATTACCGTGGGCGAGATGAACGTGCCGTTGGCGCCCAGCTGCTGACCACCCGTCACCACTTCGGCCCCTTCGCTGACGCCGCTGTCGATGTAGCTTTTCACCTTGTCGGCTTGGACTTTATTGACCAACGGGCCCATCTGGGTGGTGGGATCAAGGCCGTGGCCCAGCTTCATGCCCTTGGCGATGTCGGCAATGCCCGACACAACCTTGTCAAAGACTTTTTTGTGGATGTACAAGCGCGAGCCCGCCACGCACACCTGCCCGGTGTTCCACAAAATGGCGTTGGCCGCACCGGGAATGGCGATATCCAATTCCGCGTCATCGAATACAATGGTGGGCGACTTGCCACCCAGTTCCAACGCGACTTTCTTCAAGTTGCTTTGCGCCGCCGACAAAATCTTGCGGCCTGTGGCCGTGGAGCCCGTGAAGGCCACTTTGTCGATGTCCATGTGCTCGGCCAAAGCCTGCCCCACTTCGCCGCCCAAACCCGTGACGAGGTTGAACACGCCCGGCGGCACGCCCGCTTCCAAAATCAGTTCCGCCAAGCGCACGGTCGACAGCGAAGTGTCTTCGGCGGGCTTCATAATCATCGAGCAGCCTGCGGCCAAGATCGGCGCGATCTTCATGGCTTCCAGCACCAAGGGGCTGTTCCACGGCATGATGGCCGCCACAACACCCAGGGGCTCTTTCAGTGTGTGCGCGATGACGCGCTTGCCCGGCGGCTGATAGTTGATGGAGGGCGCGATGGTTTCACCCTCGATCTTCGAGCACATGCCCGCGAAGTAGCGGAACTGCGCCGCTGCGCCATAAATTTCAGCACCGCTAACATACAAGGGTTTGCCTTGGTCCAGCGTTTCCAACTCGATCAATTCTTGCGCGTTGGCTTCGATCAGTTCCGAAATTTTCCACAGCACGCGGCTGCGTTCATCGGCGGTTTTGTTGCGCCACACGCCCTTCTCGAACGCTTCACGCGCGGCCTTCACGGCCAAGTCCACATCCGCTTTCGATGCCCGGGGAATGGTGCCGTTCACACGGCCCGTGGCCGGGTCATGGCTGTTCAGGCGCTGGCCCGACACCGCATCGACCCAGTTGGCGCCGATCAGCATTTTCTTGTCTTTAGTCGACAGGAATTTGACGGCGTTGGCGTTGGACGGCTGGAGATCGTTGACGATCAGGTTCATTTGGGGCTCCCCGGAGAAAACTATGGTGCTTAAAAGACAAGTCCGGCGGCTGGCTTTCAAGCCAGAACCGCCGGACCTCCGAACTGTGGTCACAATGGCTTGAACTTTTGCCGCGTTTTAGACGGATATACGGCCAAAAGTAGTATACAGACTTCTTAACCTGTCTTATGGCGCCCCAGTTTAGCTAGTTCGCCAATCTGACGCATTTAGCATCCCCCTCAAATTCACCTGGATCAAAATGGCAAAAAGTTGGAAGGAATTTAGAACTCCAAATGTTCGTTTCATTGGCGAGCAGGATGGGCTGGTTGAAATTGAACTAAAAGCCAAACTACGTGCCTGCCTAGAACGATACAGCATTGTTGCAGCATATCTGGCGCGAGTAGCGTACGAAGATGGAGTAATTGCCGTTGCTCTTTGCATTCGTACCGGCACCGAATCTGAAATCGATTTAGTGTCGGATGTTAGCAAAATATTTGCCTCTATATTTTCGAGTGAAAATAGTCTCGATGTGATTTTCCTAACAGACGAACAGGAGTTGGATCTGAAGTTGGTCTGTCGCCCGTTCTTAACCAAAATTGCCGACTAAATTTACGAGAGCCAACAAAAAGGCTGCCTTTTCCGGCGGCCTTGCTGCATGGGAGATGTAATCGTTTAAACGATGTGTCCTTTGTGATTGGCCAGGTACCACTCGGCCACCTGCTCACGGGTGGCAAACCAAACCCCCGGCAAGGTCTTGGCGTAGGCCAAGAATTCCTTGAGCGCCCGAACCCGATACGCACGGCCCGAGACGTGCGGGTGCAGGCCCACATTCATCATGCGGCCCGAGCCCTGCTCCGTGGCTTCCTCATGCAGAACGGTCAATTCTTCTTTTAAAATGTCGCGGAATTCGTCGGTGTTGTGCCCACGGCGGGTCAGGATGGTGAAATCATTGATCTCGTTGGTGTAGGGCGTTGAGACAATCGGGCCATGATCTGTTTCGATCAGATACGGCTGATCGTCGTTCATGATGTCGCAGTAGTGAATGAGCCCGTGCTCTTTCAAAATGCCCGGCGTGTTGACGGTGCCGCGCAAAGACGACGACAGCCAGCCGCGCGCGGGTTTGCCGTAAAACTCTTTGTAGACCTTCAACGTCGCTTCGATGATTTCGCGCTCTTTCTTCGGGTCTTTCGCGAAATCCGAAAGCAATTCACCCTGCTCGTAGTTGTGGGCCAGCACTTCCCAGCCGCGCTCTTGCGGGGCGCGGGCGATATCGGGGCGGATCAGCGCGGTCTTGGCGTTGATGGTGCAGCTTGCAGGCACCTTGGCTTTGTCGAAGGCATCGAACAGACGCCAGATGCCGACGCGCTGGCCGTATTCACGCCAGGTAAAGTTCGGGAAGTCCGCCACATTGCCCGGCAGCACGTCGGGCAAAATCGGCGGGCCACCGGCGTAGTAGGCCTTCTCGGTGTCCTTGGTCATGTCCCACGTTTCCAAGTTCAACGTGAGAATGAGGGCCACCTTCTTGCCGTCGGGCCACTTCAAGGGGCCGCGTTTGGCAATGGCCGAGAACGGATAACGCATCGTCATTTTAGGCGTCCTTTATCTTAGGCTTCAGCGAGGAGACGGCCAAAGCCTTCCATGCGGTCTTTAAAGCCGGCATCGCGCAGCGAGTACCAGTAGGTCGCCGCATTGATGGCGATGACGGGCTTGTTCAGCCAACGCTCGGCTTCTTGTGCAACATCGATGCACGCCAAGTTGGTGCCGACCTGAATGATGGCGTCGGGGTTCGACGCATTCAGCTCGATGATGGCTTTGCGCAGCTTTTCCGGCGGCTCGTGGGCAATCAGCATCGGGCTCGGCGACTTCAAGCCAATCAGCGAGATCACTTCATAGCCGTTGTCCGAGAAGAACTTGCGCACGTTCTTGTCGCCCACCGGCATGTACGGCGTCAGCACGGCCACGCGCTTGATCTTCTTTTTGGTGAGCTTTTGGTAGGTCTTGAGGGCTTCTTCGCAGGCATGCGAGCCCAGCGACACCTTCACGCCCGCGCGCTTTTCCATTTTGCGCTTCAGTTTGTCGGCACCGCCTGCCCCATCCCAGAACGTCTCGGCGCTCATGCCCATGATCACGTAGCCGGGCGAGCAGGTCATCACGGCATCAAGGGCCTCTTCTGTCGCACCACGGATGTTGACCAACAGTTGCTCGAATTCCTTGTCGTTGCGCACCGGATCATCGGGGATGACGATGCGGCCAAAGTGGTTGGTGACACCGCGCGGCTGCATCAGCGCGTATTCGGGCTCCACCGACGTATTGGTGGATGGCGCGATCACGCCGAATTTCATGCGGTAGCCGAGTGAATCAACCATAGAGTCCTCCGAAAATAAAAGTAGGCTTCCCAGCCTGAATTTATTGAATTGTATAAGACTCGCGAACGACATTGATCATCGAGGTCTTCATCAGGAACTTCTTGGCCAATGCTGGGTCGTTGGCTTGGCGCATGAAATCCGCCTGACGCTTTTTCTGCGCGTCGGGGTCTTTCTCTTCCATCAGCTTCTTGTTGGCGATGGTGTGTTCCTGAACGAACTTGGTAGCAGTCAAGCGGCGCTGACGGTCGTACAAATCGAGTGCTGCGTTTTCCTCGGCCTTGCCGTCACGGATACCTAAGAATTTTTCGCACAGGTTGAATGCATCATGCAGGCCGCCGTTCATGCCCATGCCGCCCAAGGGGTTGTTGATGTGGGCTGAATCGCCGGCCAGTAAGATGCGGCCCTTGCGATAGGTGTTCGCAACACGCTGATGCACGTTGTAAAGCGTGCGGTGGCCGATTTCGTAATCACCTTGTTTTGGTGCCAGATGATGCAAGCGGTCTTGGATATACTCATCCGACAACAGCTTCTCGTTGGCATCGCCCGGAACAGTGGGGAACAGCACGCGCCACAGGTTGTTACAGCGAAGCACCACGCACCATTCGTCCGGGTCAGATACATAGTTCACGCCCGACAGACGCGGCAGGAACTTTTCCAGCGGATAAGGTGTGGAGGCCACCAGGAATTTCTCGGGGTACGTCATGCCTTCATACGTTAACCCAGAGGTCTGGCGGATCATGCTGTTGGCCCCTTCGGCGCCAATCACATACGACCCACGGAGCGTCTTCTCGCCTTCGGGCGTGCTGACCAGGATATTTACGCCCGTGGCGTCCTGATCCAGAACCTTAATCACGCCGTGCTCGAACAGCACTTTGGCATTGGGGATTTTGCTCAGCTCTTCGACGCAGATTTTGTTCAAGCGCCATTGCTCGCACTGCAAGCGGTACGGGTGCTTGGTTTCATCTTTGATGGCGGACATATCGAACTCGGCGATCTCGCCGGTGCGGCGATCACGGTACTGGTACCGCGGCACGATCAGACCCAGCGCAATCAGGCGCGGCATCAGGTCCAAGCGGTCGAGCATGTCCATCGAGGGCGGATGGAAGGTGGACGCGCGCAAATCTTCCGGCAGCACCTTCTCTTTTTCGAGAAGGATGACGTTGAACCCCTCACGGGCCAGATACAGCGCGGTCACGCCGCCCACAGGGCCTGCGCCGCAAATGATGATCGGATCTTTCCCCGGAAACGCCATGCGACCTCTCAAAGCTGCTCAAATTTCTTGTTTTTGCAGAGAGCAGCGCGCGCCACCCCTGCTGTGGACTCAAACCGATGTGCCAGAGTGTATACCGCCCAAGCAAGGCCCACCCGGCAACTGATCGCGTCGTGGGCGACCGGCGTTGCGGCCCTAAAAGGATCGAAACGCGCCGTTGTGAAACAGCAGCGGGTCTTTACCTGTATTGAGCATGCGCTTCACGTGCCCCACGATGATATCGTGGTCACCGCCCGGATATCGGGCCCAGACATCGCACTCAAGGTACGCCACACAGCCGTGCAGCAGCGGGATGCCGCGCCGGCCATCAAGGACGCTGATGTCTTGAAATTTATCGGCCCCTGACCTCGCCATCTGACGGGCCCAGGTTTCCTGGCCCGAGGCCAGCACGTTCACCGCGAAGGGATCTTGCGGCTGGAAGCACTGAAACGCCGGCGTAGTGTTGGCAATGCTCCAGAGAATCAGGGGCGGGTCGAGCGACAGCGAGTTGAAGGAATTCACCGTCATCCCCACCCTGGCACTGTCGGGCGTCATGGTCGTCATGACCGTCACCCCGGTGGCAAATTGCCCCAGGCAGCGGCGGAATTCCCGGCGCGCGGCCTCGTCAGCCGCCGGGTCAACGGCGGTAATACCTTCAAAAACAAGCGGTTTTATAGCCTGGTTGGTCACGTCGTCCTCATCTTTAGCTGGCCGGACCCTAAGTGGAATGGCCGGAGCCGGCATGGTCGCAAAAACATATGTCCACCTGTTGGACAATCAGGTATACACTCACCCCTGTCCATCCAGTGGTAGGTTATCAGAGCGCCTCCCAAAGGGTGAACCCAAATCGGATCGGCCCAAATGAAAACTTGGGCCCGCCAAAAGACCTTCATCGCAACCGAACTCCTCGCAAACGGAACGACCATGGCAGAAGAACTTGAAGACTTAGACGACGGCGACGTTGCCGGCGGAGAAGGTGCGGATTCCGTCCGCCCGATCCGCGCGCTGATGCGTGGTCTTGATACGTTGCAAGAGTTGAACCGCCACAACGGCGCGACCGTGACCGACATTGCCAAGGCCGTACGCTTGCCACGCACCACCGCCTACCGCGTGTTGGAAACACTGTGTGTTGCCGGCTATGCGCTGCGCGACCCTTCGGATGACCGCTATCGCCTGACCTTGAAAGTGCGCGCGCTGTCCGATGGCTTTGATGACGAAGCCTGGGTGCACGACATTGCCAAACCGCTCCTGGGAAAACTCGGCAAGGAAGTCGTGTGGCCGCTGGCCATCTCGACACTGCACGGCACATCGATGCTGGTGCGCGAAACCACCGACAAAGACAGCCCGTTGGCGCTGGAGCGCTACTCAGCCGGCGTGCGCGTGCCGGTGCTGGGCAGTTCATCGGGCCGCGTTCATCTGGCCTTCTGCAGCGAAGAGCAACGCTCGACCATGCTGGATGTCCTCAGCCGGTCTGATCGCCCTGAAGACAAGATCGCGCGTGATAAAGCCTTGGTGAACCGCATCATCGCTGAAGTGCGCAAGAACGGCTGGGCGTTGTACGACAACCCTTCGCTGGCGGAATTGAACCTGGCCGTGCCTGTGTTCGCCCGTGGTCGCGTGCTGGCAGGTCTGGTGATGCGCTTTATCCGCTCGGCCATGACGCCGGATCAAGCGGTTGAGAAATACGTGCCGTTCATGAAGCGTACCGCAGAAGAGATCGGCAAAGCCTTCGAAACCTATCCGCAGCATCAGTAACCGTTCATCAGTTAAGGTTCCGTCGTGGTTCAGATCACCCGGCATTTCGCCACCATTGCTGTGCCGGGCGAACGCCCGCGCCAAGTGCACTACCGCAAATCGGGCTCTGGGCCCGCCGTTGTGCTGTTGCATCAAAGCCCGGTGTCGTCGGCGGAATACGAACATCTGTTGAACCAGTGGGGCGATGTGGGCCTGACCTTCATCGCACCCGACACACCATCTTTCGGCTTGTCGGACAGCCTGCCGGGCGAAGAACCGCTGATCGAACCTTATGCCAAAGCCTTGGCGCAGTTCCTGGATGCCATTGGTGTTGAGCGCTGCGGCATTTACGGCACGCATACGGGGGCGATGATCGCAGCCGAGTTCGCCCGTGCGTATCCCGAAAGAACAGACGTGTGCTGTTTGAACGGCTACGTCGTCGCGACCAAAGACGAAGTTGCCGACGTGATGGCCAACTACTTCGTCCCCCTCGTCCCGCGAGATGACGGCAGCCACATGGTCTGGGCCTGGGTGCGCATGCGCGACCAGATGATTTTTTATCCCTGGTACCGCAAGACGGCAGCCAGCCGCATGACGTTCGATGTGCCGAGCGCGGATTTTTTGCAGCCGTTCATGATGGATTTCTTCCGCTGCGCCAACGACGGCTTGCGCGCCTACAAGGCCGCATTCACGTACGATGCCATCAAAGGCCTCAAGGGCATGACCTCGCCCTGCTATGTCATGGCATTCCAGCAAGATGTGCTGCACGAGCACTTAGGCCGCATCCCGAACGACATGCCAACGTGTGTGACGTTGGAAGGACACCCGACGCCGATGGCGGTGGAAGCGCGGGCCTTAGAGTTGTTCAAGCAGCACTGCAAAGGCGCCACACCGCCCCACGCCGCGACAGCCACGATTGAATCGCGCCCCTGGCAAGCGATGGCGACAACCAAGCAAGGCCAGATTTATCTGCGCCGCAGCCACATGGGGACTGGCAAGCCGGTGGTCATGATTCACGATGCCGGGCGCTCGTCGAAACAGTTTCACCTGCTGCAACAGATGCTGCACGGCCAACGGCCCACGTTGGCATTCGATTTGCCCGGCCACGGTGACACCGGAGCGTCGGCGGGGCCTCAGGCGACTGTTGAAACCCTCGCCCAGGCCATTTCTGAAGCGTTGGCGGATCTGGGCGTCGGCGAAGCAGATATTCTGGCGACCGGTGCCGGTTGCGCGGTTGCAGCTCATTTGAACATACAAAACGCACTCAAGGTTTATGTCGATCCGTGGCCCATTCCAACCGCGGACAAAGCAGCGCTGAAATCACAACTCGCCCCGGCGCTCGTTCCATCATGGTACGGCGCACACTTGGTCGAGGCCTGGGCGGTCGCGCGCGATGCCGAATTGTACTGGCCTTGGTTTGCACCGACACACGCCAATGCGATTCAGTCCAAGCCCAGCCTTGAAGCCGGCGCGGTGCATGTCAAAGCGCTCGACTTGCTGAAAGCCCGCGGTGCGCACGGGCCGCTGGTCGCCAGCGCGCTCGATACGGATGTCGCAAAAACATTGCAGGGCGTAACGGTCGGCGCACTCAACAACGGGCCGCATTTTGCGGGCGCGCAGTCGCTCAGCAAAAACGTGGTGGCGCTCTCGGATGATCCGTCGCGTTATGCGGCCGCATTGGCGGCCATGTTCCGCGGCTGATTTATTTGCTGTCAAACAACCGAATGCCATCCCAATCGGGCGGCGGCGGATTAATGACAAAGCCCTTGCAGCGCTCCACATAAATTTTGGCAACGTTGTCTTGGGGATGCGTTGCCGCGAAAGCCGTGAACGCGGCACCAGCCTCGGGCCAACGGCGGGCCTTATACAAAGCTTGTGCAGCGTCCCATTG